>CAZVJX010000007.1:0-15490 GCA_964627575.1 uncultured Candidatus Saccharibacteria bacterium | reverse complement strand
AGGCGCGCCGCAATCCGGGTCAGCTGGTCGAAATCTGGATCGGGCTCTGAATCCCGCCCTCGGCACCGGAGAGGTCTATCTTCCCGTACCGCTCCTCGTATTCCTGGATCTTCGCCGGCAACCCGTCGGCGAACGCCTTCATGAGCTCCGGCGGGAACGCGAACGCGGCGACCGACTGGCCGCTCGCGACCGCGAACAAGAAATGATGCTGGTTGAAGTTGATGGAAACGGTATCGGCGAGCGACTTCGGGAGCTGCGAAAAATCGATATTCATACACCCCAGTATAGCCCTCTCTACCTAAGGCTCCCTATGAAGGGAAAGGCTATGACTCCCCTCGCGAAATGACGGCCCACCATAGCCATATCTCGGATGCCCGAGCGGGTGCGGGGAAGTGGCAGGGAAGCCACTTCCCTGCCAAATCTCGGCTAAACCGGGGGAGTCCGAGGTAGCCGAGAAATCGAGGAAATAGAGCCCGCTAGAGGGAAGTACGATGCACAATCCGCATACCAATGCAGTGCGCAAAGCGGATTCCTGCGAGGCTAGGGGACGAGCCTCGCAGAATCCGATCCTTTGCACAGGCCAAAGGCGGCGCGCTTGTTTGCGCAAAAGATATATTGTGCGTACTTTATATACAAGCCAGCCCCTATGCCTTTTAATGCCTGGTGGACTTCTGACCTCTCTCCCCTGTCTCGACTCATGATGGATTCCGAACGCGGGTCGTTGCCGGCCCCTGAGGATGGAATTTTATTTTTAATCTGCCGACCTCTTCCCCGTATGGAGGAGAGGAGGGCACTGGGGGACCGCGAGGGAGACCCCTCGCTGGAGCGGACGGACCTCTACCTCCCCTACCCTCGCCTTCCCTGCTTCGACACGCTACATTTCGACACGCTCCATGAAGTCTGTTAGTGTCCGGGTAGTCGGGTAATCATTAGTTTGTGGAGGTTCGTATGAATCTGCAGCCGCGCATCACCGACACCGGTCTGCGCTATTGGTCCGGGAGCATCTTTATCACCTTCTATCCGTTCGTCCTGCCCCTGCGCCGGACGGACATCATCCAAAAGCTCGGATGCGAGCTCGCAGAGGGCGCCGATCTGCTGCAAAAGATGATGGAGCTCTCGGTCCCCCACGGAACCGAGGAGGAGAAGGCCCGTGCGTTCCTGGAACTGCCTGAAGTTCTCTGGGTAGGACTCGACGAGCTCTAGATGATGAAGTTCCCTCCTCTACCCTAAAAGGCCCCGCAGCGATGCGGGGCCTTTCGCTATGAGTGGATGCATTAGCACTTCACCACGTCCTGGATGTACGCGAATGCCTCATCCACGGAGTCAACAACGCGGAAGAGATCGAGGTCGTCCTCGTCGATCGCGTGATACTTCTTGTAGAGGTGCTCGCGGAAGAACGTGATGAGCGGCTCCCAGTACTCCTTGCCGTAGAGGACGATCGGTACTTTGCGTATCTTCTTCGTCTGCACGAGCGTGAGGATCTCGGTGAATTCATCGAGCGTGCCGAAGCCGCCCGGGAAATAGATGTAGACCTCGGACGCGAACGCGAGCATCACCTTGCGGACGAAGAAGTGGTCGAAGGTGACGGAGTCCGTAAGGTAGGCATTCAGGCCCGGATTCACGTCGAGCCGGATATTGAGGCCGATGGACGCGCCGCCCGCTTCGTACGCGCCTTGATTGGCGGACTGCATGATGCCGGCGTTCCCGCCCGAAATGATGGCGTAGCCCGCCTTGGCAAGGCGACCGGCCAGATCGGTCGCGTCCTGGTAGTAGCGCTTCGCGAACGAATCGCGCGCCGTACCGAAGAACGTGGCGGCGAGCCCGTACTTCTTCAAGACCTCGAAGCCCTCCACGAACTCGCTCATGATCTTGAAGACGCGCCAACTCTCGATCTGCTGAGGCTTGCAGACGAGCGGTGCCGGGACCTCCGGGACGTCCATCTTCCCTTCCTCGATGGCGCGCGCGAGCTGCGTGCCCATCTGGCGATGGCGCTCGTCGCGATCGATCGGGTCCGTCTGCTCGGGGACCGGAAGCGTCGTGGTGGGAGTAGTTATGAATTCATCCATGGTAGAGGAAAGGAACTGAAATCAGGGAGTATGTTCCGATTATACGCTACGCGCGCGATGACCTCCGCGTGGCAGAGCGCCCCCGTGAGCGCGTTATGGGGCTTCGGCTCCTCGGGTATGCCGCAGTACCGGAGCGCTGCGTCAAGACTTATGGCGGAATGGAGGCTCTCGTTCAGGGGCGGCTCAATACCCCGCTCGGTCATATGCAGCCACACAAGCGTGTGCGTATCGAGCGTGCGCTTGCCGAACGGGCACTCGAGGCCGGCGCGCGCGCAGGCAGCCTGGACGAACTCGAGGTCGAAGGAGACGTTCTGCGCGGCCAGGATACGGTTCTGCGGGCGGTCGGTGGCCCAGGCGATGAATGCCTTCACGAGCTCGGCTTCCGACTTGCGGGACGGGTCGGCAAGCTCCTCCCGACTGAAGCCATTCACCGCGAGCGCATCATCGCTCACCTGCGCGCCTTCCCAGGCACGGCACTCGTCATAGAACTGGTTGGTCGGCTCATCGAGATCGAGCGCCCCCAGGGAGATGATGGAGCTCGCCCTCGGATCGAGTCCGGTGGATTCCACATCGAGGACGATCATAGCCCCGGACAGTTAGTTGCCGGCGTCCGGCCCGAAGCCTCTGCATCAGCCTGCGTGGCGAACCAGACGCGGTTCTCCTCCTTGATACGCGCGGCGCTCGCGCAGCTCGGCAGGTAGTACTTCGTGCCGTTCTTGGAGGCAACGTACTTCCCTGCCGATGGCTGCACCGCGGCCCCCGGGGAATTCATCGGGAGCGGCGCTCTACGGGCCGTGGAAGTGGCGGGCAGTGCCGCGAGGGCCGCCGCAGGCGTGGCGGTGGCCATGGTTTCAATGGAAAACCCGGTCCCCTTCCCTGCCCGAAGCTCCCGGTCGGCCAGGATGCCGAGCCCGAAGGCGGCTGCCGAGCACAGAAGCAGGATGCTGAGGAGAAGCAGGTCCCTGGGGAGGCCGGAAATGGCTCTGTTGCTTCGTTCCCGGAGTTCTGCTATAGTCATAGAACGTAATACAAGTATAGCGTATGGCAAGTACAAAAGCCGGTGGATCAACAAAGAACCTACGCACGTCGAACCCGAAATACCTCGGCGTGAAGCTCGCTGACGGCGCTTCCGCCCGTCCGGGCATGATCATCGTCCGCCAGCGCGGGACGAAGATCGAGGCTGGCAAGAACGTGAAGGTCGGCAAGGACCACACCCTTCTCGCGATGGCGACGGGCAAGGTCTCCTTCGGCGAGATTCGCAAGACCAGTTTTACCGGGCATGTGAAGCGCAAGAAGATCGTCCACGTGGTGTAATTCCAGATATACCGCATATCTGCGTCGTTGCGGGGCCCGAACGGGCCCCTTCGTCGTATATCGAATACGCCTGCGGGTCTGCATCTAAGGCATCTCTGGAGCCCCCAATGAAAAAACCGCCAGTGGCGGTCTTTTCATTTGCAGAACCGAGGGCGGTTTATGCCGCGACGACTTCGATAGCGATGGAGCCGAAGGTCTCGCCAACGGCAACCGGAATCTCGAAGCTGCCGAGTTCCTTGATGGGCTTCTCGAGCTTGATGGCTTCCTCCGGAAGCTGCGCGGCCTTCGCGATGTCGCCGGCGTCCACGCCGTCGTAGAGGTGGCCCTGCTCGTTCGCCTTCTTGGCGATGGTGAGACGGCCCTCCGCGAGCGCGGCGATGCGCTCCGCGACGAGCTTGGCATCGAGCTCATGGCGCTCCTTCATCTGAGCGGCCATAGTCTCGGCGCGCTTCAGGCTTGCCGGGGTCGCCGGTACGGCGAGCTTGCGCGGGATAAGGAAGTTAAGGGCATGCCCATCGGACACCTCATGGACGGTGTTGGCGCGGCCCATATCGCGCACATCTTTCAGCAGTACGACTTTCATAGTAGGCCTACTCTACCCCACTTACTTCCCGCTCGTCAAAAACTCGACCGCGCGGGCTTTCTGCGGGTCCCTGCCCGCCGTGTAGTCGTCCTGGGTGCGGTCTACCTTGATATCGGGCGTCAGTCCCCCGTCGCTGATGGAGCGACCCTTCGGCGTCAGCCAGCGCGCGACCGTAATCTTCAGCGAGCCGCCGTCCACGTCTACGAGCTCCTGGACCGAGCCCTTGCCGAAGGAGCGCGTGCCGATGAGGGTGGCTGCGTCGGAGTCCTGGAGTGCGCCTGCGAGGATCTCGGAGGCGGACGCGGAACCCTGATCAATCAGAACCGCGACCGACGTTCCCGCCGGGAGGCCGCCCTGGCCCGGACTCCGGTGCACGATATTGTCCTGCTTGCCCTTATAGTCTTCCGTGACGACGGTAGCGCCCTTCGGAAGGAAGAAGCCTGCGATGTAGACGGCCTGATCGAGGTAGCCGCCCGGATTGCCGCGCACGTCCACGATGAGTTTCTTCGCCCCGGACTTCTGGAAGGCTTTGAACGCATCGCTGAACTGCGCGCCTGAGCTCTCGGTGAACTGATAGAGCGCGATGGTGTAGACGCCGGTCTTCGCGTCATAGGAGTTATCGATGGTCGGCACCTGGATGGTGTCGCGCGTCATGGTGACGGTGAGCGTCTTCTGGTCGCGGATGAGGGTCACCGAAACCGTGCTGCCCTTGGGTCCGCGGATGAGGGTCACCGCTTCGTCCGCCGATACGCCCTCGGTGGACTTGCCGTTGATCGCGGCAATGAGATCGCCCGCGCGTACGCCCGCCTTCTCCGCCGGCGTGCCTTTCAAAGGCGCGATGACGGTGAGGACGTTGTCCTTACTCTCGCCGATCTCCATACCGACGCCGCCGAAGTTGCCGGTGACCTCTTCCTGGAACTCCTTTGCCTGCTTCGGCGGGAAGAAGATGGTGTACGGGTCGCCATACGACGCCGTGAGGCCCTGGATGGCCCCCCAGACCTTGCCCTTGGTGTCCGGGATCGTACTTGAGGCGTGCGTCTCTACGAACTTCGTATTGAGGACGTTCCAAACCTTCCAGAAATCGGCGAGGTTCGCATCCTGCGCGGGCGTCGCGTCCAGATGATCGCCGAGGAGCGGCACGTGCTCGGCAATACTGGCGAGCGCATCGGACTTCCCGGCCGCAGTCACCGCGATACCGCCCGCGAATCCGATCGCGAGGGTGAGCGCGAACGCGATGCCGAGTCGCGCAGTGCGAACGAACGATGCATTCCTCTTCGGCGCCTCTTCCATATGCGCGCAAGTATATCACGCAGCATCTATCCACTTTCTCATGATCGGAGAGCCGCATCGCAGCGCAAAGCGCTTGTATACTGAATGGATGGTAACGAGGCACAAACGGGGCCGCGTCACATGGATTGATCTCGAGTCCCCGACGCATGACGAACTTTCTCAGATCATGCGCGAGTTCGATATAGATGAGCGCATCGAGGAAGAGATCATCGCGCCCACGCACTACCCTATCGCCATCACGTTCCCGACGTACCAGTACCTCATTCTCCACTTCCCCGCCTCCGACCCCTCCACAGGGACACGCAACCAGGAAGTGGATTTCATCATCGGCAAGGATTTCCTCATCACGGCCCGCTACGAGGTCATAGACACGATCCATAACCTCCACCGCGTCTTCGAAGCCGAAGAGCTGCTCGGGCTTCCGCAGGCCGCGCCGCGCGCAGACGAGCTCCTCGAGCGCGTCCTGCGCCGCCTCTACGGGGCCATCCGCGAGGAAATGGAGCGCGCTGCCCGCACGCTCGACCGCATCGAACGCGACATGTTCGATGGAAAGGAGCGCGATACGGTCCACGCGATCTCCGATGTCGGTCGCGTCCTGCTGCGCTTCCAGACGACGCTCGCTCGCCATGGCGAGCCGCTCGAAATCTTCCTGCGCGGTCTCACCGCAAGTACGTTCTTCGGGAAAGGCTTCGAGAAGCATGTCGCGCACATCACCGCCGAGCGCGGGCACGTGGAGGATCTCGTGGAGTCGTACCGCGCCGCAGCGAGCGAGCTCCGCGCGACGAACGATTCGCTCCTGAATGCCTCCCAGAACGAGATCATGAAGCGCCTGACCATCCTGGCCTTCCTCGCCGTCCCCGTCACCGTCCTCTCGCAGCTCTTTAGCCTCTCCATCAGCGTGGACAGCATTCCCTTCCATGCGAGCCCGTACGGCTTCTGGATCGTCACTGGCCTCGGGGTCCTGACGAGCCTCCTCCTCTATATCTTCTTCAGGGTGCGCAAATGGCTCTAATGGTAGAGTAACGGCATATGCGGTGGCCATTTTCAGGGCGAGAACCCAAGGCGAGCGCCGCGCCCCTGTTCTTCACCAACACCCTCACCGGCAAGAAGGACCTCTTCGCGCCGCTCAAGCCTGGCTTCGTCTCGATGTACTCCTGCGGCCCGACCGTCTACGGCCCGCAGCATATCGGAAATCTGCGCGCCGCCCTCTTCGCGGACACCATCGCGCGCGTCCTCATGGCAGCGGGGTACCACGTCCGCCGCGTCATCAACATCACTGACGTGGGCCACCTCGTCGGCGACGGCGACCAGGGCGAGGACAAGATGGCGGTCGGCGCCGCGCGCGAACATGTCTCCCCCGCCGAGATCGCCGACCGCTACACCAAGCAGTACCTGGACGACATCCGCGCGCTCAACATCGACACCGAGCAGATCCTCTTCCCGCGCGCGACCGAGTACATCCGCGAGCAGATCGCGATGATCGAGGCCATCGAGCAGAAGGGCTATGCCTACCAGACCTCCGATGGTCTCTATTTCGATACCGCGAAACTCCCCGACTACGGCAAGTTGGGCGGCGTCGCCGAAGTGAAGCTCATGGGCGGCGCGCGTATCAAGATGGACGGCAATAAGCGCAGCCTTCACGACTTCGCGCTCTGGCGCCGCGCCAAGGCCGGCGATCTCCAGCAGTGGGATTCGCCCTGGGGCCGCGGCAATCCGGGCTGGCATATCGAATGCTCGGCTATGGTCCGCGCGCTCCTCGGCACCGAGATAGATATTCATACGGGCGGCATGGATCACATCCCCGTGCACCACAACAACGAGATCGCGCAGTCGGAGGTAGCCAACGGCCGGCCGCTTGCCCGCTACTGGCTGCATGAGGCGTTCATCACCATAGACGGCGAAAAGATATCGAAGTCCATCGGCAACGATATCCTCCTCTCCGATATCACCGATCGCGGCTACCATCCGCTTGCGCTCCGCTATTTCTACTACCAGGCATCCTTCCGCACGCCCGTCTCCTTCACGTGGGAGTCCATTGCCGCGGCAAACGAGGCGCTCCAGCGGCTCTGGCGCCTCGCGCGCGAAGTCATCGCCGACGCCGGCGGGAAGCGCGTCCCCTCCGATGCTGCGAGTCGCATGATTGCGCTCCTGCGCGATGACCTCGCTACCCCGGCCGCGCTCGCGCTCCTCTGGGAGACGCTCAAGGACGAAGACCTCTCCGCCTCCCGCAAGCTCGGCGTCATCGAGGCGGCGGATGCTGTCCTTGGTCTCCTCCTCATGGATCCGCCTGCGGTAGAGGCGCCTACGGCGCTCGAGGACCTACCGGAGGACGTCCAGGACCTGATACGCCGGCGCGACGAGGCGCGGGCAGCCAGGGAATACGCCACCGCCGATACCCTCCGTGGTGAGCTCGAATTCCGGGGATATCGTGTGGATGACCGAGCTTCCGGGACCGTAGTCACGCCCCTGCCTCGTTGATACAATTCAGGGGTCATGGCTGACTCCGACGTCGTACGCGTTCCCCCGCAGAGCCTCGAGTCCGAGCGCGCGCTCCTCGGCGCGCTCCTCCTCAAGCCCGACGCGATCCACGACGTCTCCGACTCCATCCGTCCCGAGTCCTTTTACGCGGAGCGCCACCGCATCATCTTCGAAGTGATGCGCGAGCTCACCGAGCGCGGCGAGCCCATTGATATCATCTCCCTCTCCGAGCGCCTGACGGCGAACGGCACCCTGGAGCGCGCCGGCGGCCGCGCCTATATCGCGGAGCTCGCCGGCTCCGCGCCTGCTCCGGGCAACTACGCGCACTACGCCGACCTGGTGGCGAGGAAGCACGTCATGCGTTCGCTCATTGATGCATCCTACGAGATCACGGAAGCAGCGTACGACGAATCCCAGGAAGTCACCCATGTCCTCGACGACGCCGAGAAGAAGATCATGGCGATCGGCAACGCATCCGCATCCCATAAGTTCATAGCTATCCGGGAATCCTTCGGCGACGTCGTGGACTTCATCGAAGCGCTCTCCAATAAAGAGGAGTCGACCCGTGGCGTCCCGACCGGATTCAAGGAGCTCGATAACCTCCTCTCCGGCCTCCACAATTCCGACCTCATCATCCTCGCCGCCCGTCCGTCCGTCGGTAAGACTTCGCTTGCGCTCAACATCGCCCGTCATGCCGCGGTCGAGACCGGGGTGCCCGTCGGTATCTTCTCGCTCGAAATGAGCGGCGAGCAGCTGCGCGACCGTCTCCTCTCGGCGGAGTCCGGCATCGATTCCTGGAACCTGCGCACTAAGCGCATCAAGGATTCCGATGACTACGGCCGCATCCGCGACGCCGTGGACCGTCTCTCGAAGGCCCCCATCTACATTGACGACAAACCCGCCCAGAACATCCTCTCGATGCGCGCGGTCGCGCGCCGCCTGAAGCGCGAGGTAGGCGTGGGTCTCATCATCGTGGACTACCTCCAGCTCATGGCGCCGACCAACACGAAAGTATCCGACTCCATGGTGCAGCAGGTCACCGAGATCTCGCGCTCGCTGAAGCAGCTCGCACGCGAGCTCGAGGTTCCCGTCCTCGCGCTCTCGCAGCTCTCGCGCGCCGTCGAGCAGCGCGGCGGCAAGCCCCGCCTGTCGGACCTCCGCGACTCCGGTTCCATCGAGCAGGACGCGGACGTGGTGATGTTCATCCACCGCGACGAGAAGGCGGCAGAGAACGGCCAGCCGAACATTACGGAGATCCTCATCGAGAAGCACCGCAACGGACCCACCGGCAAGGCGACCCTCTTCTTCCAGAAGAGCCAGACGATGTTCCAGTCCATGGATAACTCCGGCTATGGCGAGCTTGCTGAAGAGTTCGCGTAGTCCCTCGAGCATACTCGACCATGAATGATCGCATTGAAGAGCTGACATCTGCTTTCACGCGCTTCCCGGGCATTGGCCCGCGCCAGGCGCGCCGTTTCGTTTTCCATCTGCTTTCGGTTTCTCAACCGGATCGCACGCGGCTCGCTGGTCTCATTGAAAAACTCGGCAACGATATCCGGCAGTGCCGTCTCTGCATGCGCTTCTCGCCGACGAATGCTGACGGTCTCTGCAACTACTGCGCGGACCGCTCCCGCGACGACTCGCTCCTCATGATCGTCGAGAAGGACCAGGACCTCGCGGCGGTGGAGCGTGCGAACGCCTATCGCGGACGGTACTTCGTCCTCGGCGGCGTCATTACCCTCTCCGGCAAGGGCGCGATACGCGAACGCGAGCTCGTCCGCGCCGTGGAGACACGCGCGAAGAGCGGCCTTTCGGAGATCGTGCTCGCCCTTTCGGCCACGAGCGAGGGCGAGCATACGGCCGACCGCGTCCGGGAACTCCTCGCGCCGCTACGTACGACGCTGCGTATCACGGAGCTCGGCCGCGGACTCTCGACCGGCAGCGAGCTCGAGTACTCGGACCCCCAGACCCTCTCGAGCGCGCTCTATAATAGAAAGGAAACGTAATCAGCCGTATTCCCTACCCATGCGTTACGACAAACTGGTCCGCGACCTCATTCCCGACCGCATCCGCGCCAAAGGAGAGCCCTGCTCCTTCCATACCGCCGACGATGAGGAGTACCGGGAAAAGCTCCTGGAAAAACTAGCCGAAGAAGTGACCGAGTTCCGTGAGGCGGAGGATATCGAGGAGCTTGCCGATCTTCTGGAGGTCATTGACGCGCTCATCGCCTATAAGGGCTTCGATCGCGACGAGCTCGCGCAGGTGAAAGCGAAGAAGCTCGCCGAGCGCGGCAGCTTCGAAAAGCGCATCATCCTCGAAGAATCCTAAGCGGCAGCTCGTTCCTCCCGATAGAGCGCATCCAGGAACTTCCGTATCTCGGTACGTGCCGCTTCCTTTTCCTTCTCCGACTCTTCCTTATAGAGCGCATCGAGCTGCTCCTCGATCGTGGTACTGTGCGTGGATTCTCCGAAATCAATGATATAAAAGGAGCCGTCCCGCGACGCCATGATGTTGCCCGGCTTATCCACGAAGATGTCGCCATGCAGGCAGATTTCGTGCATCGCATCGAAGAAGGTATCGATCTCCGCATCGAGGGCGGCCCGATCGAGTCCCCGGAATGCCTCCCGGAGCTCATCCTTTAGCGTGGAGTCATATACTCCCTCACGGAACGCGCGCAGATTCACTCCATCGACCTCCTCCATGCCGTAGCACTGCACGCGACCGGAGCGCAGGTAGAAATAGGGGTGCGGGACGCGAATATGCGCAGTATCGGCCCGGCTCACATGCTCGAGCTGATCCACTTCGCTAAGGAGATCATGCTCCTTGTCTACGGAAAGCGTATGCTCGCGGGGATGAAGTAGGTACTTCACCGCCATGCGGCGTTCCGGACCCGTTCCCTGGTAGGTGAAACGCTTCACTTCCGCCGTCTGGCCTTCCCCGATGCGGTTCTCGGTGCCCTTGAAGACGGAGGTTTCGAGCTGACCGCGGATCTCCGCCTCCTTCCCGGCGAATTCGGCAGAGAGCGGTCCATCGCTCACATGAAAGCGCGTCTTCGCTGCCTCGCGGCGCTCAAGGAATGCCTGCACGTAGCCGAGCGCGTCTTCGTCGGAGAGATCCTCGATCGCTTTCAGATGGATGAGGCGCAGCTCCTCGGGAATACGCTTCAGCGACGCATAGAGTTCCGGGTGGTGACTGAAGTCCTCGATGTCCGGCATATCCTCGACAGGTGCCGCTTTGGGCTTCGGAAAACGTTCAAAAATGCCCATGATGGGGCTCATGATAGCACGCACGAAGAAAGGCCCCGGAGGGCCTTTCTTCGTGCTTATGCAATCGTATCGATCTTCACCTTCACGAACGGCTGGCGATGACCGCGGCGCTTCAGGTAGCGGCTCTTGGCCTTGTACTTCACCACCTCCACCTTGGGAGCGCGGCCGACCGAGTAGACGGTCGCGGTGACCTTCGCGCCCTTCACGAGCGGGGTGCCGAGGGTCGTGGCCTTGCCATCGTCCGTAAGGAGAACATCCTCGAAGGTGACGGCGTCGCCCTTCTTGAGGTTCTGGGTAGCGCTACCTGCGCCGAGCTTCTCGATGGTCACGAGCGAGCCCGGGGCGACGACGTACTGCTTCCCTCCGGTCTTGATAACGGCGTATTCCATAGTCCCCCTATCCTACGTGTTTAGGCCCTAAAAAGCAAGACCGCCACGTTTCCGTGGCGGTCGGAAGCCCTTCTGGCTTCACGTGAGCTTGGGTTCTGCGGCGACGAGCACCTTGGGGGCGCCGTCCTTGACCCGCAGGCGGAGGTCGAGCACCCCTACGACGATCGGAAGCAGGATGATGACCGCTTCCTCCGGCGCGAACGTGGGGCCGGCGTCCACCTTGAGCGCGATCGCGAGCATCCAGAGCACGAGCTCCGCGATGATCGTGAAGAGCGCCCAGCGCCGCCGTTTGCAGGGCTGGAGCAGCAACGCCAGGCCGTAGCAGATGGTGCTCGCCACCCAAACGACCAGGAAGAGCTCGAGGAACGCCACCCAGAGGTTCGGCGCCGGGTTCAGGGCCCAGTCGCCGTACTGCATCGCGAGCGCGACCTTGAGCATGACCGAGAGATAGACGAAAACGAGGAAGAAACCGGCCCAGCGCCGTATTGCATACGCTTTACCCATTCGCATCTCTCCCTAGGTTAGCCGGGCTCTCTGTCCGGGCATCTGGCGGGCATCCTACCGCGAACCTGCCTTTTATTCCAGCTCCCCTGTCCCTGGCTTCTCGAGCAGTTCCGTTTCGATGCCGATCTTGGTATCAGCGATGCGGTAAACGTCCTTATCTATCTTCCCGAGCTCTTTGTACCCGCTGTTGTAGTGGCTCACGGCCGTCCCGAGCGCCATCCCGAGCTTACGGTAGTACTCCTCGTAGGAACCGACATGCTTCCCGAGCTCACCCACGCGCTTCTGGATCTCCTCGGCGCGTTTCTCGATCTGGAGGGCCTTCAACCCCTGGAGCACCGTCTGAAGGTACGCGAGGAAAGAGGTCGGCGACACAATGATGACCTTGTACTTGCTTGCCGCGCGCTGGATGAGATTCTCGTCCTCCCCTCCCCCCACCTGGTTCGTGAGGAGGTCGTAGTAGATTCCTTCGGACGGAATGAACATGAACGCGAAATCCATGGTGTTCTCCTCGGGGCGGATGTACTTCGCGGTTTCCGTGATGCGGAGTTTGAGATCGTTCACGAACGCCTTCTCCGCCGCCGTGCGGTCGCTCGAACCCACCGGCGCCGAGACGAAGCGGTTGTAGTTATCGAGCGAATACTTCGAGTCTATCGGCACGATCTTGTCGTTCACGAAGACGACGGCATCCACGATCTCGCCGTTACTGAATCCATACTGCATCTGGTACATGCCGGGCGGGAGCACGTTCTTAAGCACGGTCTCGAGATAGTATTCGCCGAGGATGCCGCGCTGCTTCGGGTTCTTCAGGATATCCTGCAGGCTCTGGAGCTGCTCGGCGAAGCCCTGGGTCTGCCTGCCGATCTCTTTCACGGACGTTATCTCTTCCGTTATCTCCTTGATAAGCCGGGAGGATTCATTCAGCTGGTTGCGCACCGTCTCATGCACCTGACGCGAGGATTCGGCCATACGGTTGTCGAGCGAGCGCTCGAGGCTTTCGAGCCGCTGCATGAGAAGGGGTGCGGCGCTATCATTCTCTTTGGGAGTTTCCGCGCGGCGGCGCAGCATGAGATAGAGCCCAATGCCCTGCGCAATGAGGAGAATTCCGACGATGACGGCAAGCCAAACTATGTCCATACGGCCAGTATACCGCGGACGGTGACGCCGATGATATAGTGGAAGACATATGAGCGACACCCCCTCCTTT
Organism: uncultured Candidatus Saccharibacteria bacterium; assembly: GCA_964627575.1. Lineage (GTDB taxonomy): Bacteria > Patescibacteriota > Minisyncoccia > Phycocordibacterales > Phycocordibacteraceae > C7867-001. The sequence continues at coordinate 2,396 of CAZVJX010000007.1, read as the reverse complement.
TCCAAGCCCTACGAGTGCCAGAACGACACCGGAAGCGATCCGCAGCGCCTTGAGCAGCTTGAATTCCATCTCAAAACCGGCGATTACTTTCCCCTGCTCGCCACGGTCATCTGCGCGCTCGAGGAGGGCGTGAAGGCCTGCACCGACGGCGTGGCGCATGCGGCCGATTTCATGGACCATGAGGTGCTCGCCGGGCTGCGCCAGGATCTCATTTACCTCCACAAGAACTACCAGATCACCCGCAAATAACATGGCGCTCCACGAACAAATCAAGGCAGGGATTCCCCAGGCCATGAAGGCCAAGGATGAGGCGAAACTGCGCACGCTCCGTTCCCTTTCTGCCGCAATGACCAACGAAGTCGTGGCCAAGAAGCGCAAGCCTGACGAGTACCTCACCGACGAGGAAGCGCTCGTCGTCCTGAAGCGCGCCGTGAATCAGCGCAAGGATTCCATCGAGCAGTTCGAGAAGGCCGGCCGCACCGACCTTGCGACCGCCGAGCAGGAGGAGCTCGCCGTCATCGAGGTGCTCCTCCCCGCCCAGATGACCCGCGAAGAAATCGAGGTCATCGCCCGCGAACGCATGGCTGCGATGGGGGTCACCGAAAAGAAGGATGCCGGCCGCTTCATGGGAGCGCTCATGCAGGAGCTCAAGGGCAAGGCCGACGGCGGCGACGTCAAAGCGGTCGTGGATTCATTACTTTCCTAGCCCTCCAGCGCATTATGACCGCGGAAGGATTCAACGGGAGCAAGGGAATGAATCGGCCGCCCCAGGTTGAAAATGCCCGCCATGGACGGGATACCGAAGCGCTGAGCGCCATGGGCCGCAAAGGCGCGAAAGCGACCCAGCGCAAGCGCGCGATCGCGCGCGAAGGAAACCAGCTGTTCGACGAGCGCCGGGCCACAGAGCGCGACCGGGAAGAGTACGACCGACGCGAGCAAGCCAATGAGAACGAGTACCCCCCGGAACTCTACGACTAGCCCTCCCGAAGCAGCCATCCGGCTGCTGCTTTTTTGTCTGCGGATAATTGACGTATATATACTTTCGTGTTTTATTACGTATCGAATGTTCTTCACAGGAGGGAGCCATGGCTCGGCCGAACCATCACTGGGATACCTGGCCGGACAAATGCGGCCTCAGCATCCATAGCGCCACCAACACGACGCACGCGCAGCTCATCGAGGCCTCGCTGAATCGCGTGCGGTGGAGGCTGTACTTCGGTGAGCGTACCTACGACCATGAGTATGAATGGGGAGTACCGCTTGCACGCAAGCCGCAGCTGGACCAGGTCCACCTTGCGGACGAGGCATGGAGAGCGATCTATCGTTTCTCGCATAACCTGATGCAGGCGCGGCTCGCCGCGTACGTGGACGGCTTCACGGCCCGCCCGCTCGGGTTCCATTGGATACCCCGCGGCGGCAAGTTCACCGTCGCCCGGACCTATTCCCACAGCATCGTGCTTCTCGACCGATCGAACGGCGAAGAGATCCACTACGGGTGCGAGGACGGCCAGTCGTTCATCCGCGGCGGCCGACCGGCGCCGGTAACCGACCCCACCGGCTACCTGTTCGATCTCGCCCGCATACTCGTCGAGGTCTACGCTCCGTATGTCCCGACCGAGAAGGAACTGCTCGAGGCGCTCACCCTCTTCCCGGATTTCGAGAAAGAGGTTCCGCGCAGGCAGATCCAGTACCGCATCGCGCGGAAACTGGAGGAACTCGAAGCCCTGGGCCTCGGCCGCGTCGCCGTCACCGAGCCCAAGGCGCGCCGCCACGGACCGGTCACGCCCGACCTCTTCAATCGTTAGTCCCTGTTCCTTGCCCCGCAGCCATAGGCTGCGGGGCATTCTCTTTGTATGCTTCAGGCATATGCGCCGAACGGTCACGCTCGACAAGAAGATCGGCCAAACCCCGCTCGAAGCCATCGAGGCATGGAAGCGGGCGCATGCGCGCTACCGAGACCTGCCCGCGAGCTACGCCGGGCGCCTCGACCCCATGGCCTCCGGCAAGCTCCTCGTGCTTCTCGGCGATGAATGCAAGCAGCAGAAGCGCTACGCTGCGCTCGATAAATCGTACCGGGTCGAAGTGCTGCTCGATATCGGCAGCGACACCGGCGACGTGCTCGGCTTGGTCGAAGGGGACGCCACAACCTCGACCCCTTCCCGCGGAGAAATACTGACCGCGCTTGCGCGTGAACGCGGCACGAAGCCGGTGCCTTACCCTGCGTTCTCCTCGAAGCCGGTCGGCGGCATCCCGCTTTTCCTCCATGCGCTCCGCGGCACGCTTTCGTCCATCGAACTACCCGTGCACGAGGAGACGATCCACCGGATCCACCTGCGCGGGCTGCGCACGCTGTCGCGGGACGAGCTCGCCGAGCGCATCCATTCCCTCCTGGCGCT
>CAZVJX010000006.1:0-16826 GCA_964627575.1 uncultured Candidatus Saccharibacteria bacterium | reverse complement strand
GGTCGGGCTACTTCGCGGACTTCTTTTTCGTCGCTTTCTTCGCGGGCGGCGCCTTCGAGACGGACTTCACCGCCTTCTTCACGGCGCGCTTCACGGATGCCGACGGCGCCATCTCCGCCTCGATCTGCTTCCAGTTCGCCTTCAGCTCCTTGGCAGCGGCGCGCACGTCCTCCGCGGCGACGCCGCGCATGCCCTGGTAGGCAGCGGCGGCATCGTCCACGACGCGGGCAACCGTCTTCGAATCAATCTTCTTGAGCGCCTTCACGCCCTTCTGGACATCCTTGCGCATGCCCGTGGCCCACTTGCTCGCGGCCTGGCGGTGCTTCTTCGCGTTCTTCGTCCCGTAGAAATAATAGGTCGCGACCCCGGCTGCAGCAACGGCTGCGAGCGCTGCCGCGCCTGCCGCCGCTGCCTTCTTCGCGTTCGCGCTCGTGGCCTTACTGCTGGTAGTTCCTTTCTTGGATGGCATAGGTATGGTTATTAGGATTCCTCCGTGGTCTTCTTCTTGCGAGCCCGCTTCGGGGAACGGCCGAGCGAAAGGAAGTCGAGCATGTGCTTGGCGCGCAGGCCCTCTTCCTTCACCTTCGCCCGTATCTCCGCGATATCCTCGCGCAGCTTGTGTCCCTCCGCCTCGACGAGAACCGAAATGTCCTCGATGTTCTTCAGGATGCGCAGCACCCGGATGAGGACCAGCGACAGGAGGATCGTCATGATGGCGACGAAGACCGTCGTCACCACGAAGAAGATATCCATCTTGAGGAACTCATCCATAGGTACCTCCATGGTAGCGTGCGCCCGCTCCTTGGCAATGCGTGGGAGGGGGTTTTCCCCAGCGTATACTGGGGTCATGGCCCATCTTTCTCCCGAAGAGCTGTCAGAGCTGCTTGCGGATGCCGCGCAGGCGGTTGAAGTCGGGGCGCGCTACGTGCACTTCAAGGACCCGACTCGCCAGTACGCGGTGACCGGGCTCGGCGTCGCTGAAGCGGACGAATCGGTCGCGGTCATTTACCAGGCGCTATACGGCGAACGCATCACTTTCGTTCGCCCGCTGGCGAGCTTTACTGCATCCGTCGAGCTCGACGGTACTGCCGTTCCCCGCTTCACGAAGGTCTCGTAGCTATCCAGCCGAGCCTTCATTGCGTACTATGAGTGCATGGACTTCCCCATGCGCCTTAATAAATACCTGGCCCATACGGGCCACGCCACGCGCCGCGAGGCCGATACCCTCATCGAGAAAGGCCTGGTCTTCGTGAACGGCGAGCGCGCAGCGCTCGGAACCAAGGTGCTGGAAACAGATACCGTGGAGGTACGCTTCCGGGCACCGCGCCGGTATGTGTACCTCGCTTTCCATAAGCCCAAGGGCGTAGTGACGCTTGCGGACCAGCCCGGCGAGAAAGATGTCGCCTCCCTGCTGCCGTCGGACCTGCGCCGCCTCAAGCTCTTCCCGGTGGGACGCCTCGATAAATCGTCGTCGGGTCTCATTCTTCTCACCAACGACGGACGCATCACCGACCGCCTCCTCAACCCCGACCGCGATCACGAGAAGACCTACGACGTCACGACGAAGCTTCCGCTCCGTCCCTCCTTCACCGAGCACCTGGCTGCCGGCGTGGATATCGAGGGCTACCGCACCAAGCCCGCGAAAGTGGAGGCGCTTTCCGAGAACAAGTTCCGCATCACGCTCACCGAAGGCAAGAAGCATCAGATCCGCCGCATGGTGGTCGCGATGCACAACGAGGTGCGCGATCTTCGCCGCACCAGCATCATGAATATCAAGATCGGTGGGCTCCCGGTCGGGACATACCGCACCCTCGAAGGCAAGGAACTCACCACCTTCCTCGCGTCGCTCGGTCTCTAGGAAGAAAGGAGGTGGGCGTAGACTACGAGCCGCGTATCGTAGGTCTTCTTGGACGGCACCCAGGCCCCGGTGCAGGTGATGAGCGTGAGGCGCGCCGTGTCGGCGCGGTTGAATACCCGCTCGAGCGGCACGGCATCCATAGGATAGTCGCCCACCTCGTCTACCGTGAATCGAAGCAGCGAACCCTCCTTCGTCAGCACGTCCACCTCATCGCCGACCTGCACGTCGGCGAGATGCTTGAAGACGCCCGCGAGCGCCAGTCCATTATCAACGTGCCCATCAATGACCGCGCTCCCGAGCTGTCCAGGCGCCGTCCCGAACTTGTACCAGGCGACGTCGGTGAAGTTGGTCGGTACGCCCATGTTCCCTGCTTTGTTCACGCCCACCTGCTGCACATTGGCGTCCACGCCGATAGCGGGTATGAGAAGCCGCAGCGGCTCCTCTGCCGGCGTATTGACGGTAATGACGGGGGTCGTGGTCGGCGCGAGATTCGCCTGCGCGGGCGCGAGGTACACCGCATGCACGAGCGTGTAGGCGAATCCTGCGACTGCAGCCAGCGTAATGAGGGCAACGAGATATTTCATGGGCAACGCGAAAGCGGATGCCGTCATCCGCTTTCAATCGAACCCGCGCGGAGTGCTAGCGGGTGCGCGAACGCAGGAGATAGGAGGCGCCGAAGAGCGCCACAGCGCCGGTCGTGGTAAGCGCCAGCGCATTCTCGGTCGCCGAGCCGCCCGCACCCGTATTCGGGGTCCCTAGCGTCGTAGCGGTGGTGCCCGTCGGATACGTCGTGCTTGCGGTAGTCCCCGTCGCCGTCTGGGCGTGCGCCGCTCCGGCACCAAGCGCGAGTACGAGGGCAAGCGCCGGTAGATATTTCGCGTAACGCAACATCATAGTGAGCTATGCTAGCAATTAATCTGATAACCCTTCGACCAGAGCCAAAAGTATGCGGGGGAGGCGCTGAAACGGGGATGAACAGACGCGAGGGTTCCTGGCACTACTGGTACTGGATGTAGATAGGAGCAGGCTGCAGGGAAAGCACCTCCTGCGGCGTCAGCATGCGTGTGGAGGGCGGCTTCAGGTCGTTCTTATAGAAGAGCTTGAACCCCGTGAACTGAACCGGTTCCGACTGGATGACCTGATGGTAGGTATTGATTTTCTTGGCGCCGAATCCCCAGCCGTCCATATCCATCACGACCTGGACGTTCTCCGTCGGCTTGATATTGCGATAGCCGGTCACCATGTCTTCGGTGAAGCGGTGCACGACGAGGATCTTGGGCGGAAGATTGTTCTCGGTCGCGATCTGGTCGAGGAAATTGATGGCGTAGTTGATATCCGCCGAGCTCATGGTGCCGATGACCGTCCCGGGCTTCTGGTTATGCATGGAGAACTCCGGATCAACCGCGAGATGCACATCCGGCTGCTTGAGGTAGGGCGCGAGCCGCGGCAGTTCCGCCTGCAGGCTCGAATCCCCGACCTGCACATCGAGGATGGCGATGCCGTGCACCTGCCGCGCAAGGGCGATCGCCTTCTGGATCTGCGAATCGGGCATGCGCAGCCGATAGGTGCTGTCCGGCTGGGGGCTTCCCTGGGCCGTCACGGCGATGTACTGGATGGCCGGGATGACCGGGGTCGTGGGGTCAGCTGCCTGCCACCGCGCCATTTCGGACTGAAGCTTCGCGATAACGGTCGGCGTGTCGTACTCGCCGAGCACGCCCATTCCCTTCGAGTAGAAATTGCCGTAGTAGGCGACGATGCGCTTGAACGGCAGGATGGCGCCCGGCTTCGGATACGGCGCATTCTTCGCGGGCCAGGGGCGCGTCGTCGAGGCCGTGGTAGTTCCCGTGGTCGTACCGTAGTTGGCGAGCGCGCGCATGCGGCGGTCGTAATCCGCCTTATCGAGCGTGATCGGCGTTGTGGTCGCCTTCGGCTTGAAGAAGGCTTTCTCGGTGGAGGTCGCGTTCGCCTCCGCGCGGTCGTAACGTCCCGCGAATATCTCGGGGAGCACGACCCACGACAGCAGAAAGACGGCGCCTACGGCGCCGGCAACCAGGAGCGTTTTGCGTCCCTTTGGAGTAGGCGCGGCCTTGGGTGCCTTTGGCATACCGTAATTCTACGGCATAGGCGCAAGGGAGCCTAAGGAATAGCTAGTGCCGAAGATCGCCGCCGATTTGCTTCCCGGAGTTCTCGAGACCCTGCACGTCCCGCGCGAGCGAGTCGCGCTCCGCTTCGAGATTCCTGATCTGCCGCTCGATCTCCGATTTAGCATCGCCTTCCGCGCTCGGCGCTTTCTTGCGCAGATCGTCGAGCTGCGCCGTGATGCCGCCGATGCGGTCGCGCTTCCGATCCTGTTCGGGATTAGTGGTGCCGGTGTCGTCCATGCGCTAATGCTAGGCGCGAGCGGCTAAATCCGTGATGAATGCAAATCGCCTCCTTGACTCGACGCCCACCTTCATAGGGCAACTGCAGCAGAATAAGGGCTACTTGCATCTAGCATCCCGTTCACCCCATACTGCCGGCAGATCGTCCTGTACCACAATCGCATACCACTCTTAGCCCCAGGAGGCTCCCATGCCGAACGACGCCACCATGGTGCAGGACCGAGCCAAGCTTCTCAAAGAAGCCCTTGCTGCACTCCGCACCTACGACGACGACTACCATCTCATGTACCCGCGCCTTATTGCTCGCGGAATCTCCGAGAGCAGGATGGCGCAGGAGCTCGAAGCCGCCGGCTTCGGCCAGCGTGCGCCCGAGATCATCGAGCATCATGTCGAGACCTTCCTTGCGAAGATGCCGCACGTCCCGAAGAAAGAACGTGCGGACATCCTCACGGAGGCCCTTGCGCGTTTCGATAGCGAACCCCGGAGACACAAGGTTCCCCGAACCGCTCCGCAGCAACCGCCATCGAATGACCTTGCGAGGCATACGCACCGCGAGACAGCCAAGCCGCAACGTACGCCGGGACCGTCACTGCCGGTACCCGCTCCAGAGTTCCCGCGGCCACCCGAGCAACCGACGGAAACGGAAGTGATGCACTCCATGCAGGCGCCGTCAGTAAAGGGTGCGGCTAGACCGGAGAGGCGTCCGTTCCTTTCGGAAGAGGCACCCAGCCGGCCAGAGAGCATGGGACCCGTAAGGCGGCCCAGTGGCGTACCGCCAGAGCCGCCCGCTCCTCCGCCCCGGACGAACGGCCCGAGCGATGCCGAACTCATCGCCCGCATCAATGCGCTTCCGCCCGCGCAGCGCAAGCTGCTCTCGTTCCTCGGGGATCAACCGGCGCCTCCCTCAAGGGAGAAGGTTGCCGAGGGAGTGGGAATCGAGCCGCAAAGTGCCCAGGCCTACGTCTCGACGCTTTTTACGTCGTTGGGCCTTGCGCGACCTCATGGGGGAGTCGTCTCCATGGATAGATGGAATCTCTACCGCCATCTACGCATACGCCATGCGCTCACGCTGGAAGGCATTCGCCCTCCGCGAATGGCAATCAGGCGGAAATGGGGGCGGTGATTCCTCTCAAAGCGGATCGTTCCCCGGAACGATCCGCTTTTCCTTACCCTTAAGCCGAACCGTGCCGTTCTTGGCCCGCGGAACGATGCGTAGCAAAGAGCGTAGTTCTTAATGGAATGTCTTCCCCTCTTCGAGCATCTTGAGAATATCGCGCAGCCGCTTCTTCCGCGTCTCTGCTTTCTTAGCGGTCTGGAGTCGCCACACGATCGCGTACGTATTCGCGCGATTCAGCGAATCGAAGAACTTCTTAGCTTTTTTGTTCCTAGAAAGCTGCCCGAGGAAATCCGTCGGCAACTCCGCGTTTTTAGGCGAATCGTACGCCGCATCCCACCGTCCGTCCTTTTTTGCCGCTTTCACTTCCGCTAAGCCCGAGGCCTGCATCCTTTTTTCCTTTATGAGCCGTACCACATGCTCGCGATTGCGCCGGGACCACATGCTTCGGGGCCGGCGCGGAGTGAACCGCTGCACATACGCCGTCGCATCGAGTGTTTTGGTCTGGCTATCGATCCATCCCCAGCACAGCGCTTCATCGAGCGCTTCGCTATAGCCCACGGACAGTACGCCCGAATCCTTCTTGAAAAATTTGATCCAAACGCCTGGAGATTTGGCGTGGTTATTTTTGAGCCATGCGCCGAACGCCGCTGCGTTGCTGAAGGATTTTATGGGCTGGTCGGACTCTTTCATGCTGGCCGTCTAGGACGATAGTGGAGCTCACGCAGAACCTAGCCTGCCGGATTGAATTCTATGATCCACTCAATACCGTACCGGTCCCTGAACATGCCGGAGTATGTTCCCCACGGGCTATCACCGAGCGCCCCCTCCACCTTCCCTCCCGCAGAAAGACCGGTAAATATCCTTTCCGCTTCCTCTTTGCTCTCTACGGCTACGTGGATTTTACTTCTATTCTCATCCTCACGTACCGTTCCCATGAACTCGGGCACGTCATTACCTATGAGCGCGTTTCCGTTTCTCATCGGCAGGGTAATCTGCATGATTTTATTCTCCTCCTTGTCTGCGACATGAACCTTTGCTCCGGCCAAGTCCTTAAAGCGGATTACCTTTGTGAAGTCGCCGCCAAAAACCGACCTATAGAAGGTGAACGCTTCTTCGGCATTGCCGTTAAAATTGATCCAGGGATTTAATGTTGCCATACATAGTATATATATCTCACCCAAACTACATGGATAGCATGAATTTACTGGGGGACTAGGATTCGAACCTAGATTGAGGGCTCCAAAGGCCGCTGTTCTACGGGCAAGCGAGCGAGGGAAATGCGCTGTGCTGGGGGACTAGGATTCGAACCTAGATTCACGCCTCCAAAGGGCGCTGTCCTACCATTAGACGATCCCCCAGCACAATGCATTTCCGAGTGAGCTCCGCCCGTATGGTACTCCATACCGTAGACGATCCCCCAGCACTTTTCATAAACAACGCCGATTCCTTCGGACCGGATGAGAGGCAAAGCAGTCTGCCTCTCATTCCCGCCACTAGACGATCCCCCAATCGAACCTTGTTACTTTGCCTTAGGAATTGCCGCTCGGCAATGTGAGTTTGCAGGCTGCCGCGAGCGCCGCGAGATCGTCCGGCGAGAGGGTCGCGCTGCTCTTGTTGTACGGGAACATGATGGAAACGGGATTGTTATTGTGGTCGAGACCGAGCGAGTGGCCGAATTCGTGCGCAAGGGAGTGCAGGAGCTCGGCCTCATCCTTATACGCGTAGATATCAATATGGCGGGTGCCCGACGCATCGCGGACGTATTGCCCTTCTTCGAAATCCCCGCCGGCAGTCGAATTGAACGCGTTCACTACCTGGTTGATGCTCTTCACGCTCGCGTTATACGTGTTTATGCGTGTCTTGAGCGCCGCCGCCTGCGCATCGAGCTTCGTTCCCTGATCCTCGAGGGCTTGCTGCTCGGCCTTGAGGTCATTCTTTTCGCTGGTGAGGCGGGCATACGTATCCGGGTTGGCGCCGCCATTCGCGTTCTCCTGCTTCACCTCCGCCGCGAAGGCGGCGCTTTTCTGGTTAAACGCAGCGACGGCATCGGCGTAGCTCTTCTGGGCGGCGGCGTACTGCTGCTCTGCCCGAAGGATGGCGTCACGCTCGGCATTCTGCGACGCCTCGGTGGTATCTATCTGCTGACCGAGCGATACCGTCTGCTGGCGCGCGTCATAGACGAAATTGACCGGCATCGCGCCCGGATCGCTCGGCGCATACACCAGAAGCGGCTTCCCTGCTGCATCGTTCCAGAGCTTCGCCGCGTCGGCGAGGTGCGCGACCACCTCGTCCTTCGTGAGCGAGAAGCGCGGATCTATCGTGCCGACGGTATAGGGAATCGGCGCGGAGCAGGGCGCGACCAGGAACGGCGCTACCTGGGCAAGGTCGCCGCGATGCGCGTACGCGTAGTACGCGAAGAATCCGGCGAGCGCGAGCAGTATGAGCCCGAGAACGCCGAAGAGAAAGTGCTTCATTGGCAGGATTCGAGCACGGCGAGCTCGAGCGATGCCGCAGGCACCGGCGAGAAGCGCAGTCGTCCGGCTGCGTCTATGAAAGCGCGCAGGGTCCCATGCGAGAGCTTCGAGGCGTCGTCGAGCGCGAGTTTCGCGACGTCGGCGTACTCTTCGCTTCCCAGCTCCGCCTCGAGCTCCTTGCGCAGCTCGGGCGCATGGCGGATGAGGAGCGCGGTCCGGAGCGCGTCAACCACGAGCGAAAGGTAGAGCGGCATATCCACGTCCTGGCTCGATGCTTTGCGGACTGCAGCAAGCGCCTCATCCGCGCTCCCCTTTCCAAGCGCCGCAACGAGGGAGAGCACGAGCGACCGCTTCGGAGCGCCGGTCGCCGCCTCGGCCTCTTCGAGCGTGATCTTCTTGTCCTTCGAGACGGCGAAAACCTTTTCGAGGATGGAGAGCGCGTCGCGGTACGATCCGTCCGCCAGCAGCGCGACGAGCTCGGCTGCGGCAGGGTCGAGCGTGTACCTCTCCTTCTTCGCCACGTCCGCAATGAGCTTCGCGAGACCGGCACGCGTCGGCTTCTTGAATTCGAACACCTGCGTACGGGAACGCACGGTATCCGGAACCTTCTCGAGCTCGGTCGTCGCAAGGATGAAAATGGCATGCGCCGGCGGCTCTTCGAGCGTCTTCAGGAACGCGTTCCAGGCGCCCTTCGAGAGCATGTGGGCCTCGTCGAGGATGTAGACCTTGTACTTGGATTCGAACGGGAGCGTGTATATGTTCTCCGTGAGCTGGCGGATGTTATCCACGCCCGTGTTGGAGGCGGCATCAATTTCATAGAGATCCTTCTCGCTGGTGCCGAGCTGACGGGCGAAGATGCGCGCGACGCTGGTCTTTCCGAGTCCGCGGGAGCCCGCAAAGAGGTAGGCATGTCCGACCGTGCCGGATTCGATCTGCTCCGCAAGCGGCCGCACCACCTGCTCCTGCCCCGCGACTTCCGCGAAAGATTGCGGCCGGTAGGCCCGGTATAAAGACTGGTGCGCCATATGCGGCGATTATACCAGCTCGTGTTCGACGGACAGCGCGTGGGTAAGCTCCTCGTATGATTCGCAGGCCATGAGGCGAGCCCGTAATTCAGCGGCGCCCGGCCAGCCATTCACGAACGCTTTGAAATGCTTCTTAAGGATGTGCATCGACTTCTTGGGGCGCAGCGCTTCGAAGCGACGCGACAGCTCTGCGAGCAAGGCGAGTTTTTCGGCCGCGGGAATGGTCTCCGGATCCCTGCCGGAGAACACCCAGGGGTTTCCGAAGATGGCGCGCCCGAGCATGATGCCGTCGAGACCTGACTGCGCAACCTTCTCCTCTGCTTCTGCGATGCTCTTCACGTCGCCATTGCCGAGGGCGAGGGTCTCGGGGCTATACCGATCGCGCAGCTCGACGACGCGGGACGCGAGCTCCCAGTGCGCCGGGACCGCCGACATCTCCTTGCGCGTACGCAGGTGGACCGTGAGCGCCACCGGTTTCTCTTTCAGTAGTACCGGCAGCCAGGTATCCATCTCCTCGCGGTTGTAGCCCATGCGCGTCTTCACCGAGACCGGGAGTCCCGACTCGCGGGCAGCGGCGATGATGGCCGGTGCGTCCTCCGGATGCTTCATCATGGCAGCGCCTGCGCCCTGCTTCTCGATGGAACGGTCCGGGCAGCCCATATTGAGGTCAATGCCGTCATAGCCGAGCGAGGCCGCGTATTTGGCGGCGTAGGCCATGGTCTCCGGGTTCGATCCGAAGAGCTGCGCGACGATGGGCCGTTCCGCTTCGGTATACGAAAGGTCGCGCACGAGCGGATTCTCCTCGCCCGGCATGATGCCTTTCTCGCGTGTATGGTAGAGACCGTCCGCGGAGACGAATTCCGTCCACGTAACGGCCGGCTTCCCGCACTCGGCGATGAGGCTGCGGTAGGCAGGGTCGGTGACGTCCGCCATCGGCGCAAGGACGAAGATCGGCTTTATGAGTTTCTGCCAGAAACTTTCCATTGAGGCACCTTAGCGCATTACTGGTAAACGTTCTAGACGGTTCGCCTGCGAGGCGCGGGCAGCACGGGCGCGCAGACGTATTCTGAATACGGCGAAGCGAACGTGCGGGCCCCGCAACAAAACAGGAGGACCGTATTAGGACGATTACTTCTTCTTGAAGAAGATCTTGGATTCAAAGCGCAGATCCACGTATTCGAGCGAGCCGTCGTTCAGATTGAGACTCCCGAACCCGGCCGCGGCGAGATTCGCCGCCTGCTCTTCGCGGCCAATGACGTAGGTGATGCGGGTGCCTGCGGCAGTATAGAGATCGGCTTCGTCGCCGCGGATCGCGACCGAGACGACGTTCGCGCCGAGGCTGCGCATCGCTTTGACGAACTGGATGACCTGCGGAAGCGCCTGCGAATTCGCGATCGCGTCGCCGACCGGCGAGCCGTTAGCCGGCTCCTTGGCAAGCGGTGCATAGAGCGTAAGCGCAGAATCGGTCGCGAAGCGCTGGTCGAGCGGGACCTCGGCGAACACGAGACCTTGCGCGTCCGCCTGATAGCAGGAGGTGGACGGAGCATCGGTCGCGGTGCCGCACCACCAGAGGACGCTTGCGCGCCTCGTGCTCTCGATAGAAAGCGCGGTCAGCCCTTCTGGATGGATGGAAACCGCCTCGATCGCCGGGAACGCCGCGAGGACATCGGCGCGTATCTGGCGCTCCGGCACGAAGAATATCGAGTTCTTAGGAACGATGAGGAAGCGCGTACCCGACAGGTCCTTCTGTACGAATGCCTTGATGGCGTCGGCGGCAGGCCCGGTCGCGTCCACCGTGCTGATGCGCAGCCACCCCTGCCAGAGGAGCGCTTCGGCGATCAGGAGGAGAACGGCTACCGCGATGAGTAGAGCCTGTAGGCTGCGGCGGCGTGCCTGCTTACGGCGTGCGGACAAGGGCGTGCGCGGTGCGGCAGGACCCGGCTTCCGCGCTGCCTCCCGACGCGTCGGAACGGAGGCGGAAGGACGGGCAGACGGCTGCGGAGCACGCTCGGCCTTCTTCGGTGCGGGGCGAATATCTTCAAAGCGGCGCGCGGGTTGGGCGCGCGAAACAGGCTGTGCGGGGCGGGCGGGCGGGCGCCGGTTAGGAGTTATGTCCCAGGATTTCCTTTCCGACATACGGGACGAGTGCGTCCGGCACGCGGATGGTGCCGTCCTTCTGCTGATAATTCTCTATGATCGAAACGAGGATGCGCGGCGTCGGGATGGCGGTCGAGTTGAGCGAGTGCGCGAAGCGCATATTCCCTTCCTGATCGCGGTAGCGGATGTTGAGACGCCGCGTCTGGAAGTCATGGAAGTAGGAGGCGGAGCTGATTTCGCGGTACTTCTGCTCGCCCGGGACCCAGAGCTCGATATCGTACTTCTTCACCTGGCCGAGACCGAGATCGCCGCCGCAGTTGGCTACCGTGTGGTACGGAATCTTGAGGAGTTCGATGAACTCCTCCGTGTTGCGGTTGAGCCACTCGTGCATGCGCACCGATTCCTCATGCGAGGCCTCGCAGAGGATAACCTGTTCCCACTTGAAGAACTCATGTACGCGAATGAGACCGCGGACGTCCTTGCCGTGCGCACCCGCTTCGCGACGGAAGCACGGGCTGAACGCGAGGAATTTCACCGGAAGATTCGCAAGATCGAGCGTCTCGTCCATGTAGTAGCCCATGGTCGCGACTTCCGCCGTACCGGCGAGGTAATCGCCGTCCTGCGTCTTGTAGAGGTCCTCTTCGCCCTGCGGCAGGTAGCCGGTGCCCATGAATGTCTCGCGACGCACCAGGGAGGGCGCGAGGAGCGGGGTCATGCCCTTCCCGCCGAAATGCTTGAGCGCAAGCTGCCAGACGGCATTCGCGAGAAGCACCCCGTCGCCCTTCAAGAAGTAGCCGCGAAAGCCCGCAACCTTCGAGCCGCGCTCGAAGTCAGCCATACCGAGCTCGGTCATGAGCGTGACGTGGTCCTTCGGTTCGAAATCGAACGTGGTGGGTTCGCCCCACACCTTCACCTCCTTGTTGTCGGCATCGCTCTCGCCTTCCGGCACCGACATATCGGGAATGTTCGGAATCGTGAGCATGAGCGCCTGCCAGTCGGCCATCACCGTTTTGTATTTCTCTTCGACTTCCTGCATGCCGGCTTTGAGCTGACGCATGGCCTCGAGCAGCTTCTCCCTCTCCTCGCCCTTCGCGAGCGCGATGCGACCGCTTGCACGGTTCTGCTCCGCGCGCTTCTCATCGAGCTCGCCACGCAGGCGCTTGCGCTCCTCGTCGAGCGCCAGGAGACCGTCCACGTCTGCCGTCATGCGCTTCTTCTGCGCGCCGGCCTTCACGAGGTCCGCGTTCTCCCGGATGAAATGGATATCGAGCATGTGCCATCCACTATACGGCAGGGCCGCGCCGCGGAAAAGTGCGATACTTGGCGTATGGACATTCGCGAGCTCGCGCGCGAGGCGTTCCCCCGGCAGCTGCTGGAAATACCAGGAGCGCCCGACCGGCTTTGGATAGCCGGTTCGCTCCCGCCGCCGGGAACCAAGCTCCTTGCGGTCGTCGGCTCCCGCGCGCTTTCGAGCTATGGCCGCGAGGCCGCGACTTCGCTCATCATGGGGCTTGCCGGCTACCCGATCTCCATCGTCTCGGGGCTCGCGCTCGGCGCGGACGCAGCGGCGCATCGGGCCGCGCTTGCCGCCGGCCTCCATACCATCGCCGTTCCCGGCTCGGGGCTCGCCGAGCGCGCCCTCTCGCCGAAGAGCAATCTCGGGCTCGCTCGCGACATCCTCGCGGCGGGCGGCGCGCTTCTCTCCGAGCATGAGCCCGAGTACCTCCCGCACGCGTACGACTTCCCCTCACGCAATCGCATCATGGCGGGCATGTCGCACGCTGTCCTTATGATCGAGGCGGGCGAGCAGTCCGGGACGCTCATCACCGCCCGGCTTGCAGGAGAATACAACCGGGAACTCCTTGCCGTGCCGCACCGTATCGGAGACGCGCACGGCTACGGCGCCCACCTCTTCCTGCGTCTGGGCGCTGCGCTTGTCGCCGAGCCGCTCCATATATTGGAAGCACTCGGCATTCCGCCGCGTGACGAGGCACCGCGCACCCTTCCGCACCTCGAGGGTAACGAAGGACGCATCTATGAGCTCCTCGAGGAGCCTCGTGCCCGCGATGACCTCCTGCGGCTCTCGAGCCTTCCCGCCGGCGAGGCGCTCACGGCGCTGGTGACTCTCGAGCTCAAGGGCCTCGCCACGGAAGAATTCGGTGCCTGGCGCCGCCGTTAAACCCACCGGTACGTTTGCCGCGTACCCGAGCGGGTGTATAACGGTACGAGATTCAAGACCGAAGGAGACGTCCCTATGACTTTCTGGCGCCTGGCGTTCCTCAGCCTCCTGTTCCCGTTGTGGTACTTCTGGCCGCGCGAGAAGCTACCGTCCCAGTTCGAGTGGCTCAATCGGGTCGTCATTTCCGGCGGCCTGCTCGTCATCGTCCTCGCCCTCACCGTCGTCCTGCTCATGCTGGCGGACCTCGCGGCGATCGGCGCCCTTGCCTACCCTTACGGCCGCCTGCTCCTGTGGGCCGCCCTGCTCTGGCTCGGCTCGAGCTTCCTCTTCCTGCTCCGCTCCTGGATCCATGCCGGATTCCAGCTGCTCGCGCTCACCGATTGAACCCGTTCCCGGTACCGTCCGCGGCCTTGTGCCGCGGACGTTTTTTATCCCCTAAGACAGCGCTAAAGATGAGATCCTGGTGAGCTTGTTCCTTGACTATATATAGGTGCGCACGTTATGTGTTAGCGAATGGCAACCAGCGCAAAGAAGAAATTGCTCATCGTCGAGTCGCCGGCGAAAGCACGAACGATACAGCAGTACCTCGGCAACGGCTACGAGGTGCTCGCCTCCGTGGGCCACGTGCGCGACCTTCCGAAGTCGAACAAGGACGCGGTGGATATCGAGAACGGCTTCAAGCCCAAGTACGTCATCTCCGCCGATAAGCGCGATGTCATCGAGCGCATCAAGAAGGCGGCGAAAAGCGCCGACGATGTCTATCTCGCGACCGACCCCGACCGCGAAGGCGAGGCTATTTCCTGGCATATCAAGGAGGCCGTGGGACTTTCGAAGCCCAAGCGCGTGGTCTTCCATGAGATCACCAAGGCGGCGGTTGAGGAGGCGCTCGAACACCCTCGCGCGATAGATGAGCACCTGCGCGAGGCGCAGGAGGCGCGTCGCGTGCTGGATCGCCTCGTGGGCTACGACCTCTCCGGCCTCATCTGGAAGAAAGTGCGCTACGGCCTCTCCGCCGGCCGCGTGCAGTCGCCGGCGCTCCGCATCCTCGCCGAGCGCGAACGCGAGATCGATAACTTCGTTCCCGTGACCTACTACGTGCTCGATGCCGTCTTCAAGGCGCACGGCGAGACCTTCCCCGCCGTCTGCTCGGTAGAGCCGGACAATGCGGACGAGGCGACGCGCATCGTCGAGCTTGGCGAGAAAGCCGCATGGAAGGTCGCTGACATCGCCGAGACCGCGCAGGAGCGCAACCCCCGCCCGCCGTTCACCACCTCGACCCTTCAGCAGGCCGCCTCGACCCGCCTCGGCTTCTCCCCGAGCCGCACCATGCGCGCCGCGCAGAAGCTCTACGAAGCCGGTCACATCACCTATATGCGTACCGACTCCGTGAACCTGGCAAAGGAAGCGATCACCAAGATCGTGGGCGTCGTGCGCGCGCAGTATGGGGACCTCTACGTGCAGCAGCGCGCCTACAAGACGAAGTCGAAGAATGCGCAGGAAGCGCACGAGGCCATCCGTCCGACCGATCCCTCCCGCGAGCATGCCGGAAAGGATGGCGATGAGACGCGCCTCTACGAGCTCATCCGTATCCGCGCGCTCGCGAGCCAGATGGCAAGCGCGCAGCTGCTCCGTACTACCGTGAAGGCGCAGGCGGACGCCGATATCCCGGTCTTTACCGCTAACGGCCAGCGGGTCATGTTCCCGGGCTGGCTCGCCCTCGATACCCGTGCGCGCGGCGAGGATGTGGAGCTCCCCAAGCTCTCGACCGGGGAGAAGCTCGGCCTCGTCTCGCTCGGCTCTACCGAAAAGCAGACCGAGCCGCCCAACCGCTACACGGAAGCCGGGCTCGTGAAAGAGCTCGAGAAGCGCGGCATCGGCCGCCCGTCCACGTACGCGAGCATCATGAATACCATCCAGACCCGCGGCTACGTGGAGAAGCAGGGTCGCACGCTCGTCCCGACCGCAACCGGCATGGTGGTCTCCGGCTTCCTCGAGGAGCATTTCCCCGACTACATCAGCGACACCTTCACCGCCGAGATGGAGGACGAGCTCGACGAGATCGCGCGCGGCGAGCGCGAGTACGAGCCGACGCTTCGCGAATTCTATGGCCCGTTCGCCAAGGCGGTGCATGCCAAGGACAAGCTTCCGAAGGCAACCTCGCTCGGCGCGGCCCCCCTCGAATTTCCCTGCCCGGTCTGCGGTGCCCCCATGGAGTACAAGCTCGGCCGCGGCGGCATCTTCATGAGCTGCACCCGCTACCCCGAGTGCGAAGGCGCCCGCCAGGAAGACGGTACGGAACTGAAATCGGATGAGCCGATCGGCTTCCATCCCGCAACCGGCGCGCCTATCTTCGTGAAGTCCGGCCGGTTCGGCCCGTATGTCGAGATGAAGCTGGCGGACGAGGCAGCACCGGAGCCGGAACTCACCAAGACCGGCAAACCGAAGAAGCGCACTAAGAAGAAGCCCGAGAACCTGAAGCGCGCGAGCATCCCTACGGGCGTGGACCCGTCCGCCGTCACGCTCGAGGACGCGGTGAAATACCTCTCGCTTCCTCGCACGCTCGGCACGCACCCCGAGAACGGCGAGCCGGTTACTGCCAATACCGGACGCTTCGGTCCGTTCGTCGCGGCGAACGGCGAATTCCGCTCCATCAAGAACGCCGATCCCTACACCATCACCTTCGACGAGGCGATGACGCTCCTTAACGAGCCGAAGCGTCCGCCCAAGGGCGTGGACCTCGTCCGCGACATCGGCAAGCACCCGAAGACCGGCAAGATGCTCACCCTTTATAAATCGAAGGCGGGATACTTCCTCAAGAAGGGCCTGCGGCGCATCTACCTGCCCGAGACGACGGATCCGGGCAAACTCACACCGGAAGACGCAGCGGAGTATCTAAAATAAGAATCTAAATAAGATATCGCCCCGCATTCTGCGGGGCGATCCTATTGTGGCGCGGTCACGCGTAGACGGGGCCGCGGCCGTTCTCGACGGCGTCGAGAGCTTCATCCGGATTCGGATGAGCCTGTTCAGGCTCGGGATCCGGCGCGAAAAAGACGCCGCCGTCGCACTCAACCAGCATCCGCTGGACGTCGATATCCTGCTGCTTCATATGTTCCTCCCTGTCGCAGGCTCTTCCGATAGTCTTCCGAAAAGATCGCTTCATCCGGACCAAGCGCGGTCCGCAGACGTGCAGGCGACGGTTCGCTGCACTCGCAGGCGAAACCGCGACGATTCAGTACTCCGCAGAGGCAACGGACATAATCAAGTTCCGACATACCAAGTCCTCCGCAAAAAAGAATTTCCTCCTGAATGGTATACTGGCCCCGACTCATGACGACTGTCAAGGAAATCCTTGCGCATATGAGCACCCTCTCTCCGGAGGAGAGCGCCTTGATAGAGAAAGCGTACGCATTCTCGCAGAAGGCGCACGAAGGCCATACCCGCTACTCCGGCGAACCGTATTTCATCCATCCTGCTGCGGTCGCGAAATACCTCGCGGAATACGGCATGGACGCGCAGACGATCGCGGCCGCGCTTCTGCATGATGCGATCGAGGATGCGAAGGCGACGTCCGAAGAAGTGGAGCGAGAATTCGGCGCGGAAGTGCTCTTCCTCGTCGAAGGCGTGACTAAGCTCGGTAAGCATAAATACCAGGGCGGCGAACGGCATGCGGAGTCCCTCCGCCGCCTGCTCGT
>CAZVJX010000005.1:0-17377 GCA_964627575.1 uncultured Candidatus Saccharibacteria bacterium | reverse complement strand
GCCGCTCTTGGCCGGCATGGAGGAGGTGACCGACCGGCGCGGCAGCGCGTACGAGCTGTTCGGGGAGTCCGGCGTCGCCTACACCCCCGAGCTGGTCGAGTATCTGCATGAGCAGGCGCTCGACCTGGCTGAACGGACCGACTCCGTCGTCCGCGGCGGCGACGTCGACCTAGCGGCCCTGCTTCGGGATCTCGCAGCGTTCCATCGGGGCGCGCTCGCGAGCGAAGAAGCCGAGAGCGCCCGGAACGCACACCTGGCACCGGCATCCTGAACGCCAGCCCGCCCTTCTACCGAAGGGCGGGCTTTCTGTTGCGCCAAGAGTATACTGCAGGCATTACCGGCTAACGCTTCGCTTATGGGATTCCTTACTACCGTGCTGATCATCGTCGTCGTGCTCGTCCTTCTGTCGCTGCGCGTCGTGAAGGAGTACGACCGCGGCGTCATCTTCTTCCTCGGCAAGGTCACGGGCGTGCGCGGTCCCGGCCTCATCTTCCTCATCCCGATCTTCGAGCAGATGACGCGCGTCACGCTGCGCACCATCACGATGCAGATCCCGTCGCAGAAGATCATCACGAAGGACAACGTTTCCATAGATATCGCGGCGGTCGCCTATTACCACATCGTGGATCCGCAGAAGTCCGTCGTTGCCATCGAGAACATAAACGCCGCGATCAACCAGATCAGCCAGACCACCGTCCGTAATGTGGTGGGGCAGTTCATGCTCGATCAGCTGCTGTCGCAGACCCTCGACATCAATCAGAAGATCAAGGAGGTCATCGATACGCACACGGAGCCGTGGGGCGCGCAGGTGACCGCGGTGGAGATCAAGGACATCACGCTGCCGGACAACATGCAGCGCGCGATGGCGAAGGAAGCGGAAGCGGAGCGCGAGCGCCGCGCGAAGATCGTCGCGGCCGAAGGCGAGTTCCAGGCCGCGCAGAAGCTCGGCGAAGCGGCAGACCTCATCGCCTCGCATCCGGTGGCGCTCCAGCTGCGCACGCTCCAGACCATGAGCGAGATCTCGACCGAGAAGAACTCGACCATCATCTTCCCGGCGCAATTCATGACCACGGTGCAGGAGGCGATAGCGACCATCCGCTCGGATTCGAAGTCCTAACGCGGCTGGAAGGCCCGGGCGCTTGCCGCCCGGGCCTTCTGCTATACTGGCCGCATTGGAAATTTAGGGTGTAATCGTAACGATATGGAAACTACGAACGGGCCGTCTTTCATGGAGAAATACCTCACGCCGCTCGCGGTGGTGGTAGGGGCGCTCATCATCGCCGCGGCCTTCATCTTCGGCCACGGCGGGACGCCGGCCGCGCAGCAGGGCCAGCAGCCCGCTGCCGCCGCGCAGGTGGATATCAAGAAGGTGAAGACCGATGGCGACCCGTACGTCGGCAATCCGAACGCGCCGGTCACCATCGCGTTCTGGTTCGATTACCAGTGCCCGTTCTGCAAGCAGTTCGAGACCACCGTCATGCCGGACATCTACACGAACTACATTGCGACCGGCAAGGTGAAGGTCGTCTTCAAGGACTTCCAATTCCTCGGCAACGACTCGATGACCG
Organism: uncultured Candidatus Saccharibacteria bacterium; assembly: GCA_964627575.1. Classification (GTDB taxonomy): domain Bacteria; phylum Patescibacteriota; class Minisyncoccia; order Phycocordibacterales; family Phycocordibacteraceae; genus C7867-001. The sequence goes on along the minus strand of CAZVJX010000005.1, from coordinate 15,809 downwards.
ACGCGGAGTTCGCACGCGCCATGTGGAATGTATATCCGGATAAGTTCTACGACTGGTACAAGGCGATGTTCGTGGCGCAGGACCAGGAAGGGGACCAGGGCTTCGGTAACCTCGACTCCGTCAAGGCGCTTACAGCGAAGCTGCCGGGCGTGGACGTGGACAAGGTCGTCGCCGACATGAACGCGAACAAGACCAAGTACGATGCAGTCATCCAGGCTGATCGCACCGAGGGCCAGAGCTTCGGCATCAACGGCACGCCGGGCGCCATCATCGGCACCACGGTCGTCTCGGGAGCGCAGCCGTACAGCTCGATCGCTCCGCTCATCGACGCGCAGCTCAAAAAATAGCTCCGCTCGCAGCGGGAGAAAGCACGCAGCCCGGCGCTCAGGTGTCGGGTTTTGCGTTGTCGCCTCGCTTCGGAATTTCCCTCGAACGCTCCGCTAGACGGGAAATTCCTCCTCGGCTCTGCGAAAAACTCCTCTGTCTTCGGAATAGCGTACTTTCTCCCGCTGCTCGCTCCGTGCAGCATCACCGGCTCTTCACGGGCGCGTGATACGTTAGGGATATATGCTCATCAAGAAATACGCGCACGCCTGCCTGCTCGTCGAGAAGGACGGGGTGAAGGTCATCGTGGATCCGGGCAGCTGGAATCCGACGCCGCACGCGTCCGGCGTCTCTGCCATCCTCATCACGCACGAGCACGGGGACCACTACGACTCCGCGCAGGTGAAAACCATCCTCGCGGAGAACCCGGACGCGACGGTCATTACGCATCCGGGAATGAAAGAGAAACTCCAGGCGGACGGCATCGAGGAGTTCGTCGTCGTGGAACCGGGCGAGCCGGTCATCGTGAATGGGCTCGCTATCGAAAGCTTCGGCACCGAGCATGCGGCCATTTACAAGACGTCGCCCTGCCGCAATACGGGCTTCCTCATCGGCGAGGAGCTTTTCGTGCCGGGCGACGCCGTCCATGACGTGCCCGCGAAGCCCGTGCGCATTCTCGCGCTTCCGACGAGCGGTCCCTGGATGAAGCTCGCGGAAGCCGTGGACTACGCGAAGGCGGTTGCGCCTGCGGTTGCGTTTCCGATACACGATGCGCTCTATACCGAGGAAGTGCAGCGCGGCATGATTCCGCGCATGTTCTCCGGATTCTTCTCCGAAGACGGCATCGAGTTTGTGGATATGCCCAACGGGGCAGAGCGGGAGTTCTAGAGGTGCGCATCCAGTGCGTTACACTGGAACCATGAGTCATATCGAATGGAACAAGGTCACCGGACTTTCGCAGGTGATCGCCGTCATCCTCTTCGTGGGCGTGTTCGCACTCGGATTCTTTCTCGGCAAGGAGTACGAATACCATGCGTTCCTGAACGCGAAGTCGGCGCCGACCACCGCTCCGGCAGCTGCCCCTGCACCCGTGAACGACGTCGCCTTTGCCTGCGATGGCGGGAAGGCCGTCGAAGGCGTGTTCTTCAACGGCAAAGTGACGCTCGTGCTTTCCGACGGACGGAATCTAACGCTGCCGCAGGTCATTTCAGCGTCCGGCGCGCGCTACGCGAATGCGGACGAGTCCATCGTCTTCTGGAATAAAGGAAACACCGCCTTCATGACGGAGGCAGGGAAGACGACGTTCGCTAACTGCGTGGAAAAGCAGAAGTAAAAAGTACCGCATGGCTCGGCGCCTCACGTACTACACCCACCGCGGTCGGCACGCACACCCGACCACCATCGCGCACCGCATCGGCAGCGGCCTCCTGCTTCCGGTCCTGCTCGTAATGATCGCCGTGGCCGCCGGCACCGGTGCGCTTCTCGTGCCGGCGCACTATCGGCTCGACGTCGGCATTCTGGCGCTCGCGCTCGGCGCTTCGCTCCTGCGGCTCTTCGGGGCGTACCTGCTTTCGCTCGTGATCGGCATTCCGCTCGGGCTCCTCGCGGAAACCAACCGCCATGTGGAAGCGGCGCTCCTGCCGGTCTTCGACGTCCTCGAAAGCATGCCGGTGCTCGCGTTCTTCCCGGTCATCATCCTCTTCTTCCTCCATTCCGGCTGGCTCGAGGGCGCAGCGCTCTTCATCATCTTCTTCTCGATGGTGTGGAACATCGCATTCTCGACCGTGGGCGGGCTCAAGGTCATTCCGCAGGACGTGAAAGCGGTAGGGAAGGTGTTTGGCCTCTCCTTCTGGGAGCGCCTGGCGAAGATCACCCTTCCGGCCCTGTTCCCGCCCTTGGTGACGGGATCCATCCTTTCCCTGGCCGACGGCTGGAACGTGCTTATCGTCGCGGAAGCGCTCCATGCGTACGCGCCCGCAAGCGCAAGCGCCAGCGATCTCTTCGGCATCGGCACCATCCTGGTGCAGGCCTCTGCCGCTTCCGATACCGAATCGCTTCTCGTTGCGATGGGCATCCTCGTGCTTGTCATTGCGCTCATTAATCTCGCGGTGTGGCAGCCGCTCCTGGCTCGCGCGGAGCGCTATAAGTTTGAATAATATGGAATCTTCGCCCATTCTTTCTTTCGATACCGTTTCCTTCGCCTACGAGCCCTCGCTGCCGGAGGTCATCCACGACGTTTCCTTTACGCTCGCCCCCGGCTCCTTCACGGTCGTGGTCGGGCCGTCCGGCTCGGGGAAGTCCACGATCCTGCGTCTCGCAATCGGCCTCGAGAAGGCGACGAAGGGCACGGTCTCGCTCTCGGCGCGCACCCGTATGATCTTCCAGTCGGGCGCGCTCCTACCCTGGGCGACCGCGCTCGAGAACGTCCTGATAGGATTCACGGGCACGTCCGTTCCCTCGGAAGAGCAGAGGGAGCGGGCGCTCGATGCCCTTCACGAGCTCGGCATCCACGAGCTTGCGGGCTCATACCCCCGCGCGCTCTCGGGCGGCCAGCGCCAACGCGTCGGCATCGCTCGCGCGCTCGTCTCCGAGCCCGAATTCATGCTGCTCGACGAGCCGTTCTCCGCACTCGACGTGGATACGGCCGATAAGCTCGCGCAGGAGCTGCTCGATATCCGGAAGAGGAAACAGGTGACCATGCTCATGATCTCGCACAGCGTCGAGGACGCGGTCGTGCTCGCTGACGAGATATTCGTATTCAAGGGCGGTAGCATCGCGGACCGCGTGCCCATCGCGCTCTCCCGTCCGCGCCGCCGCGACGATCCGAACGTCCTCACGCTCGTCCGCGAAGTGAAGGGTATGCTCCCGGGCGAATGAAGTAGACAAGGAGTAAAATAATGGTGCCTGTAATGGAAGGAATTAAATTCAATGAGCTTGTCGGGCGGGTATGGGACGCGATGCCGGAGCGCTTCAAGGCGCGGGTGGTGAATGTCGCGCTCCTGGTCGAAGACGAACCGTCCGAAGAGATACGGGAGCAGGAAAAGCTCGGCCCGCACGATACGCTCCTCGGCCTCTACCATGGCATCAATATGCTTGAACGCGGTGAGCAGTACGGCGTCGGCGCGACGCTTCCCGACACCATCACGCTCTATCGTCTTCCGCTCATCGAGGAAGCGCACCATCTGCTCCATGAGCGACCGCAGCTCGGCAGCTTCGATCGCGCGCTCGCCGAGGCCGTCCGCGAGACGCTCTGGCACGAGGTGGGGCATTACTTCGGCCTCACGGAAGGGGAAATCCACGAGCGAGAAGACGAAGGAACGAACACCTACGACGCCTAGCGGCTATCCACATGGGGTCCCGACGGCCCTGGTCGGACCTGCCAAAAAGTTATACTTACGGAGTGTCCTTTCGAGGATCAATTTATCTAGTTACGTGTATCTATGGCTAAAACGCTTGCGATAATATTCGGTATCGTGCTCGTGCTCATCGGGGTCGCGGCATTCGTCTCGAACCCGTTCTTCGGAGCAGGCGCGATCTTCGATACGAACCACCTGCATGATGGTGTGCACATCGTGCTCGGCCTTATCCTGCTCGTCGTCGCGTTCGCTGCAGCGCGCGCGTCCGCGCTCTGGATGAAGATCGTCGGCATCGTCCTCCTGCTTGTGGCGGTGCTCGGCTTCCTTATCGTGCCGAATGGCGGCGACCTCTTCGGTGCCACGACCAACCTGGCGGATCATCTCCTCCATGTGGTGCTCGGCGTCGTGCTCCTCGTGGCGGGTTTCGTCGCGACGGATGGCAAGGCAATGCCCGCTGCTCGCCCGTCCGCGCCTGCGCCCGCTCCAACTCCGGCTTCGGCACCCGCGCCGGCTGCGTCCGATATGGGCACCAGCTCGATGTAGTCGGCGAAGACGCGCATCGGTACGCGAAAAGCTCCCGGCGACGGGAGCTTTTCATTTGCATGAAAGACCGCCTGCAGGCAGGCGGTCGGGGAGAAAGATCAGTAGCGGGCGGAAGGGAGCAGGAAGGGAGGCGTGGCGGGCGAGTGGCGGGCAGCTGCTTCGGCAGCGTATCCGGAAGCAACCTGCGCGGACACCTCGGCTCCTTTCAGGAACGATACGGTGGTGGCTTTTCCCTGGGACAGAACGGCGGGGGCGAGGAACTTGAGCAGGATGATGAGAAGGGCAAGACCGATAGCTCTTCGTATCCTCATAGCGGCAGGGGATTAGGGCTAAGTCATGAATCTAATTCATGACGAGACGGCGGATCGGTCTCGGTCTCTTATCGGGCTCAAGCGGCAGCTCCCTCTGCAGCCTAGAACTGCACCGCGCGCGGATAGGTTACCGCTGCGGATGCGACGCGAGAAGCTCGGCAAAGTCTTGCTGCACGTGCTGGAGCTTCGGCGCGATGATGACCTGGCAGTAGCCCTGCTGCGAATTGCGCGCGTAGTAATCCTGGTGATAATCCTCGGCGGGGTAGAAGGTCGCGCCTTCCTCCACCGTGGTGACGATGGGATCGCCGCCTTCCGCTGAATGCTGGAGCTCCTCGATGAACGCGTGCGCTTCGCGGGATTGCTCGGGCGTCGTAGGGAAAACGGCGGAACGGTACTGCGTGCCGATATCGTTGCCCTGGCGATTCAGTTGAGTCGCGTCGTGGCTCCCGAAGAACACCGTCATGAGCTGGCGGTAGGTGATCTGCGCAGGGTCATACTCCACGCGGATGACTTCCACATGGCCGGTCGTTCCCGTGCACACCTGCTCATAGGTAGGGTTCGGTACCGTGCCGCCTGCATATCCGGGCGCGACCGACGCGACGCCTTTCAGCATCTTGAACACCGCCTCCGTGCACCAGAAGCAGCCTCCTCCGAATATCGCGGTCTCGGTCATGGGAAAAGTCTAGCAAATAAAAGGGCGCCGGTTGTCCGGCGCCGTAAAGAACACGCGAACATTATCCTTCTTCGTCTTCCGTATACGCTTCATCATCGGCATCATCGGCTCGGTCCTGCGCCTCGTCGGCATTTTCCTGGGCATCCGCCGCTTCGCGGAGGTCCTCGGCGCGGTCATCGGATGCATCGGCTTCGTTGCGCAGCTCTTCGGGTGTGGGCATGTGCGTATTCCTTTTCCTGTTCGCCGGGAATTCGGCGCATGCACTATAGAGCGGCAGGCGTGAACGACTGATGAGCCGTCCTTCACTCTGCGCTCATGCGCTCGTGCGTATAGAAGTAGGACATTACACGCGTAACACTGAGTCGCTCATGGATCCCATCGCGCTAATCAAGGAAGATCATCGCCGCGCCCTCGCCCTCTTCGAGGAGTACCAGGCGCTCGGCGACGAGGACTACGAGCAGCGGGAAGCGCTGGTCGCCACCATCGTTGATGAGCTCGAAGCGCACATGGAAATGGAGGAGTCCATCGTGTACCCGGCATTCCGCGGTGCCTTCGATGCCGAAGGCACCAAGAAAGTGGAGGAGGGATACGCCGAGCACGGCGTCGCGAAGGACCTCATGGCGGAGCTGAAGGGACTCGATCCGCAGGATCCGCAGTTCGATGCGAAGGTCCAGGTGCTCAAGGAGAACATCACGCACCATGTGGAGGAAGAAGAGAGCGAACTTCTGCCGAACGCGGAGGAGGCCATGAATGGCGACGATATGGCGCGCATCGGCGAGGAAATGATGGCCTACAAGGACGCGATCGAGGACGAGGAACTCGACGCCCTGACCGCGGAGCAGGAGCTCTAGGGTTATCCACTAGCGTTTCGGAAGCGACGGGTCCATACTGCCGCCAGATGCGCTCCTGCATCTCTTGGGATAGGGGAATTGACATGGGTTGGTCGGAAGAACGTGTCGAACTACTCAAGAAACTCTGGATCGAAGGCCTGAGCGCCTCGCAGATCGCAACCTGGCTCGGGGGCGATGTCACCCGCAATGCCGTCATCGGCAAAGTGCATCGCCTGCAGCTGCGGCCTCGCGAGAATTCGAACCAGGGCAAGACCTACAAGCAGTGGAAGCCTCGCGTCGTCCGTCCGCCGAGGCAGCTCATGGCGCCGGTTTTCCGCGCGCAGCGGGAGGAGGTCCGTGAAGAGCCAGGCATGGCGACGGTGCTCACGCTCGGTGCGCACATGTGCCGGTGGCCTATCGGCGACCCGGGAAGCGACAGCTTCACCTTCTGCGGGCGCTCACTGAACCACAAAGGTCCGTACTGCGGGCGGCATGCCGTAGGTGCCTATCAGCACGAGAAGAAGCCGAACCGGCGCGGCGCCGAGGACGAGCTCCTCCGTTCGCTTCGTCGTTATATCTGAATCCAGTACTTCCTGTACGCTAGGGCAAATGCCCGCGACCTCCGGTCGCGGGCATTTCCATGTCGGTCTCCCTATTTCCGCTCGGGGTCGAACTCGAGGCAGACGGAGTTGATGCAGTAGCGCTTGCCGCCTGCCTCCTTCGGTCCATCGTCGAAGAGGTGCCCCAGGTGGCTGCCGCAGTGCTTGCAGTACACTTCCGTGCGCTCCATGCCGTGGCTGCCGTCGGCGCGCAGGCCGATGTTCTCGGCGACCGCCGGGTCCGTGAAGGAGGGCCAGCCGGACCCGGAATCGAATTTCTGCGCGCTCGTGAAGAGGAGGTTCCCGCACACCCTGCAGCGGTAGATGCCTTCCTCGTGATTATCCACGTACTTTCCCGTGAAGGGCGCCTCGGTCGCGCCTTCGCGCAGCACCGCGTATTCCTCGGGCGTCAGCTTCCGGCGCATCTCCTCTTCGGTCATCGGATTCGGTTCCATGGATTCCAGTCTAGCATCGGGGCCTCATGCTAGGATGAAGCCATGAATCGGGCGACGCTGCTTTCCGTCGGCATCCTCCTCGCGCTCCTCGGCCTCGCGGATGCGCTCTATCTTGCGAATGCCGCGCTCACGCACTCGGTACTGACCTGCGATATCGCCGGGCTCTCCGGCTGCAACGTGGTCGCGCAAAGTCCCTATTCGCGCTACTTCGGCGTCCCGCTCGGGGTCTACGGGACGGTCTTCTATGCGGTCATGCTCGGGATCGCGTTCATCGCACGCTACCGGCCCTCCCGAGGCTTCGACCGCATCTTCTCCGTGCTCGCGCTCGGCGGCGCGCTCGCCTCCGTCTATTTCATGTACGTGCAGCTCGCGATCATCAAGGCCGTCTGCATCTACTGCCTCGCTTCGGCGGCGATCGCTTTCCTCCTGGTCGGAGTGGCGCTTTCTCTACGTCGCAACGATTCTTCCGCTCCGTCCAGCCCCGATACCGCTCCCTAGCTCCCGTGCTATCATCGGCCCATATGAAGCGACCTGCAGCGATAGCCGGCGCGCTCCTCCTCGGCCTCGCGCCGCTCTTCGCCTTTGCGTCCACGATCGAGACGGGACGGACGATCGTGCTCGCCGATGCCTCGACGACGAACGCGTACCTCGCGGGTACGGACATCACCGTCGTGACGCCGCTCTCGGGCGACCTGCTTGCTGCGGGCGCCACGGTCGCTGCGAATGCGCCTATCGCCGGCGACGCCATGCTCGCCGGCGGTTCGGTAGATATCGAGAAGCCGGTGGCCGGCGATGTGCGCGTCGTCGGCGGCAAGGTCACCGTGGATACCTCGGTGGGCGGGGATTTCATTGCAGCCGGTGGCACGGTGGTCGCCTCCTCCTCCGCCAAGGACACCCGCATCGCGGGCGGCACCGTGCGGCTCACGGGGTCCGCGGGGAACGTGGTCATCTACGGCTCCGACATTACTCTGGCGGGGCAGTTCGGGGGCGACGTCACCATAGAGGCATCCGATCATATCGTCATCGAGGACGGCACCCATATCCGCGGCGCCCTCAAGTACAACGCGCCGCAGCAGATCGTGGTGCCTGATACCGCGCATCTGGATGGGGGCGTGTCGTACATCGGCACGGCTTCCTTTGTCCCGACGTCGCAGGAGGCGCACACCTTCGCCATCGCCGGCGCGACCATCCTCTTTATCGTGCACCTGCTCGCGGTGCTCATCCTCGCCGGACTCATGGCCGGGCTCTTCCCGGCGTTCACGGAGCGCGTGGCGGCACGGACGCTCGAGAGTCATTCCGCCGGGACCTTTGCGCTCCTCGCGCTCCTCGGCTTCGCGATCCTGGTGGCGACGCCGGTCCTCATTTTCTTCCTGCTCTTCTCCTTCGTCGGTATCGGCGTGGCGCTCCTCCTCGCTGCGCTCTACGCGCTCTTCCTCATCCTGTCGTACGTCTATGCCGGTATTCTCGCAGGTGCGGCGCTCGCGCGCGGCCTCCTGAAGCGTTATGTCATCACGTGGAAGGAGGCGGTGCTCGGCATGCTCGTGCTGTTCATCATCGGCGTCATCCCGGTGCTCGGCATGCTCGCGAAGTTCGTGCTACTCATCGCGGCCGGGGGCGCCATCGCGTCGCTCGCCTATACGCATGCCTTCCGCCGCAGCCAGGAGGAACTCCCGCTTGAGTGATATGCCGCTACCGAACGCAGGGAAGCCGGCGCCTGATTTCACGCTCCCGGACCAGGACGGGAAGAGCCACACGCTCTCGGATTACCGTGGGAAATGGGTCCTGATCTATTTCTATCCGAAGGACGATACGACCGGTTGCACGGCACAGGCATGCGCCATCCGCGATGCGGAGCCCGATTTCAAGAAGCTGAAGACGGTCGTCTTCGGCATCTCCGCGGACAGCGGGAAGAGCCATCGCAAATTCGCCGATAAGTATGAGCTGCCGTTCACGCTGCTCGCTGACGAGGACAAGAAGGTGATAAAGAAGTACGGCGTCTGGGGAAAGAAGAAGTTCATGGGACGCGAGTACGAGGGCATTCTGCGGACGTCGTTCCTCGTGGACCCGGATGGGAAGATCGCGAAGGTCTACGAGAAGGTGAAACCGGCGGAGCATGCAGATGCAGTCCTGACGGACCTCAAGGCATTGCGTAAGGACTAGCATGGCGCAGCAGAAGATGCTCGATCCGAAATTCGAGGAGCGTAAAGCGCGTGTTCGCAAAATGGTCGTGTACCTGAAGAAAGCGTACCCGCAGCCGAAGACCGAGCTTACCTACACGACGCCGTTCCAGCTGCTTGCGGCGGTCGTCATGTCGGCGCAGTCCACCGATCGAGCGGTGAATCGCGTGACGGATGCGCTCTGGCTCAAATACCAGACCGTGGACGACTTCGCGGATGCGAATCTTTCCGCGTTCACGCAGAGCATTTCGAGCCTCACGTTCTACCAGAACAAAGCAAAGCACATCATTGGAGCCGCAAAGATGGTTCGCGACCGGTTTAATGGGACGATCCCGAAGACCGTCGAGGAGCTGACGGAGCTCCCGGGTGTCGCCTACAAGACCGCGAACGTTGTCCTGGGAGAGCTCTACGATATCTGGGAAGGAATTCCGACGGACACCCATGTCCGCCGTTTCGCGCTCCGATTCGATCTCACCGACCATACCGATCTCACGAAGATCTCGAAGGACCTCGAAGCCCTCGTGCCGAAAGCGGACTGGCGGTACGTGAACAACGGTTTGGTACTCTACGGTCGCTACGTGTGTCCGGCTCTCCCGCACGACTGCGCGCAGCACCCGCTCACCAAACTTTGGCCGGAGGCCGCGACCCGCTGGCCGAAGGCGAAATAGTTGCGTTCTCCGCAGGGGAGGAGTATGGTCGAATGCAGGTCCGGTCCTTGAAGTGTCGGGAAGCAAAAGAGACGCAGCCTATGGGATGCGTGAGGTAGATAGCTTGTGTGCGTCCGCGGGTTCTTAGAACAGCGGAAGAGAGGGTTCCCACCCGATCTGCCTAATGGCTACCCTTGCGTAAGGCGTGCGGTTTTGCGCCGCCATTGCGTGCCACTCTTTAGCAGCGCTCTGAAAAGGGCCGGACCACTCTACATTGCGCCTCTTCGGGGGCGCTTTTCCTTTTCCCCGCCCGAAGCGGTACCATGAGTGCATGAAAGACGCTCGACCGGTCGCCGTGTTCGATATAGACGGGACGCTGTTCCGGTCCTCGCTCCTTATCGAGCTTGTCGAGGAGCTGGTGCGCCGCGGCATTTTCCCCGAAGCCGCGCGTAAGACGTACGCGGATGCGCACCAGGACTGGCTGAACCGTAAGGGCGAATACGGGCCGTTCATCCAGAAGGTCGTCGTTGCCTTCGGCAAGTACGCCAAGGGCATCCCGTACGGCGAGGTCGCGGATGTCGCCGGCGAGATCATCGAAAGCAAGCGTGATCGCGTCTACCGCTATACGCGCGATCTTGTGGATGACCTCAAGAAGAGCGGGCACTACCTGCTCGCCATCTCGCACTCGCCGAAGTTCATCGTGGATGGCTTCGCATACGAGCTTGGGTTCGATAAGTCCTACGGTACCTTCTACGACACGGGCGCGAGCAACCGCTTCACGGGAGAGATCGTGGACGAGCATCTCATCATGAACAAGGCCGCAGTCCTGAAGCGCGCGATGGAGAAGGAACGGCTCGACGTCATCGGCTCGGTCGGCGTGGGGGATACCGAAAGCGACATCGGTATGCTCTCGGTGGTGGAAACGCCCATCGCCTTCAATCCGAATCGCCTCCTCTACCGCCACGCGAAGAAGAACGGGTGGAAGATAATTGTCGAACGCAAGGACGTGATCTACGAGCTGTAGGTCGGGTGTACACTAGCACTGTTTACGAATCATTCCCGTATCCTATGAATATCGAACAGCTTTGGAATCGCTCAACGAATCTGGTGGCAGCCTCGATAGTCGCGCTCGCCGGGTTCGCGTTCGCGCCGGAGATGATCTTTGAGACCGAGATCCCCTACAAGATAGACGATGGCCTCATATTCCTGCTCGGCATCTTTGCCATCTTCTGGTATCGCAGGGGCGTTAACCGTTTCTCGCACTCGGTTATGCCGGTAGTGCTGCTATGGCTCTGTCTTCTGGTGAAGATAGGAGCCGTCTTCATCGAGTTCGCTGACCCGGAGGATATCGGAGACGATTTCGGCGCACTCGTGCTGTTCCTCCTTGCCGCCATCTTCGTCACCTGGCTCTATAACCGGAAGGCGCCGGCCGCATAAGAGCGGTTTGTTATACTGGGGCGCATGAATCGTCTCTATCGAAGCACGACAGATAAGGTCATTGCGGGCGTGTGCGGCGGCGTCGCGAAGCACCTGAACGTGGACCCTGTCCTTGTTCGCCTCATCTATATCCTTCTTACCTTCGCTACGGGCCTCGGTCCTGGCGTCGTCGTATACCTCATCGCTTGGTTGGTCATTCCGGAGGGTGCGGATAGCGCCGAGACGGTCGTGGAGTCGGAGAAGGGCGCTGACGAGCCCAGCGAGATCTAGGCATGCGTTCCGGTAGCGAGGATGGTACTATCCCTCCGGATAGAAGGAGCGATTCCCATGCCCGAAAAACCGATCCCTCGGTGGCAGCAGGGGTTCGAACCGGGGCCCGGCTTCCGCGACATGTGGCGAAGCATGACGCCTGAGCGACGTCGCAAGGACTTCCTCATCGACATCCGCATCATAGTCATTGCTTTGATAGTGTTCTTGGGAGTGTTGGCACGTACTACGTCCAGCGTCTCCGAGTTCGCTGCCCACGCGTGGCTCATGCTGCGGGTCCCGGCCGCGCTGATCGTGTACCTGTGCTTCGTAAACTGGATGTTTTTTCCCAAGCTCGGGGAGCCGGGCGAAGATTAGTGCGTGTCATGGCGGGTTGCGCAAGCGGCCCGCCTTTTTCGTATACTGGGAGTAATGGACATACCCGCCTTCCGCCGCATGGTCTGGAAGCATTATCGGACCGAAGGGCGGCATGACCTGCCGTGGAGGCAGACTCGCGATCCGTACCGCATCCTTGTCTCGGAAGTGATGCTCCAGCAGACGCAGGTGGAGCGGGTGAAGGGCTACTACGGCGCCTGGCTGAAGCTGTTCCCGACGGCGCGCGCGCTTGCGCAGGCTCCGCTCGGCGAGGTGCTGAAGGCGTGGCAGGGGCTCGGCTACAACCGCCGCGCCAAGATGCTCCATGAGGCGGCGAAGGTGATAGCCAGGAACGGCTTTCCGGGAACCGCCGAGGAGCTCGAGCAGCTGCCCGGCATCGGGCACTATACGGCGCGGGCCGTGATGGCGTTCGCGCATAACGCGGACGCCGTGTTCATCGAGACGAATATCCGCACGGCGGTGATGCATCACTTTTTCTCCAGACAGGAAGCGGTGCACGAAAAAGAAGTGCTCGCGATACTCGAGAAAGCGCATCCCAAAGGACGGAGCCGGGAATGGTACGCCGCCCTCATGGACTACGGAGCATATTTGAAACGCTCGGGCGTCCGCATCAACGGCAAGGCAAAGGGATACACGAAGCAGAAAGCGTTCGCCGGAAGCGACCGCCAGGCGCGCGGCGGCATTCTGAAAGAACTCGCGAAGGGGAAGGCAACGAAGATGCGATTGCTTGGTCTGCTTGGCGACGACCGTACGGATCAGCTCGCGCTGCAACTCGCGAAGCTCGAGACCGAAGGTATGGTGAATCGGCGTGGTGCGATGTATACGCTGCCCGAGAGTGAACCATAGTTCACCTCACTCTGCTACAATGGCGGGATGCGTGGACGCACTCCCGACCAGTACCCGCTCTTCGATACGGCGGTACATCATCCGAACGGCTTCGTGTATCGGCCGGAATTCATTACGCCCGAAGAGGAAGCGGAACTCATCGCGCATATTCTCGAGCTCCCGCTCCGGAACGCGCCGTTCAAGGAATACATCGCGAAGCGTCGGGTCTACGGCTGGTGGGGCACGAGGAAGCTCCCGGACTGGCTCCTGCCGATCACGGCGAAGCTCGCCGCCTGGCAGGGCGTGCCGCAGGAACTCTTCCCGAATGCGCTCGTCTCGGAATACTCACCCGGTACCGGCGTCGGCTGGCACCGGGACCAGCCGCCGTACGAGAAGATATTCGGGCTCTCGCTTGGCGGCTGGGCAACGTTTGAGCTGCGGCCTAATCGGAATGCGACGAAACGGGAACCGGTCTCGCTTACGGCCGAGCCGCGCTCGATCTACGTCATGCAGGGCGAGAGCCGCGAGCGGTTCCAGCACCGAGTGAAGGAAACCAAGGCGATGCGCTATTCGATCACGTTCCGCACGCTCCCGACTACTTAATATCCTTTATGCGAAGCGCCATCGAAACACCGGCAACGGAGATGAACACCCCGGTGACGATAAAGAGCGTGCCGTAGTTCGTGAGTGAGAGCAGCGTGCTGCCGATAATGGGCGCGGTGAGGGCCGACAGCGGGCGCACCATGCGGAAGATGCCGACCGGAGCGTCATCGTCTTTGGAGATGCGGCGGAAGAAATGCCCTTCCGTCGTCGCTTCAACGAGCGCGGCGCCGACGCGGGTGAGCGTGATGATGAGAAGAATAATGAGGATGGTCGTGTCCGCAGTGACGAACCCAAGCGCCGCGAAAGAGAGGCCCACGATGACGAAGCCGAGGAGCATGATCTCCTTGTCGCCCCATTTGCGGTCGGCGAGCCATCCGGCGGGGTACTCGAGGAAGATGAAGGGCAGGAGCATGATCGTGAACATCCAGCCGAGCTCGCTCCAGGGGATACCGAGCACCGTATGAAGGTAGAGCGAAAGATACAGCTGCATGAGCTGGTAGAAGAACTGGAGGATGCCCTGGGTGATGACCGTCGCCCGGGCGTCCTCATTGCGCATGAGGGACCGGAACGCCTCGACGAGGCTTATCGGCGTGGCCTGCGTCCCGTGCGGGAGCGGCTTCCAGGCCATGAGGAGGACGTACGGAAGAAGCGTTACGGCAGCGACCGCGAAAACGCGCCAGTATGCCTCACCCGAATCAAGGAAGAGCCCGACCGCGAAGGGCGAGAGGACGAGCGCGATGTTCCCGGCCGTGAGGAAAAGCGTGCGGATGCGGCCGGTCGTCTCCTCCTGCGCAACCGTGGCCTCGAGCAGAAGGTCCATCTGGTAGCTGATGAGGGGCGCCGTGGCACAGGCGAGCGCTACAAGGAAGAACGCGGGAATGGAGGTGGGGTCGAGCGCGAGAATGCCGAGGACGACCGCCTGCGCAAGACCAAAATATACGGCCAGGTGGCGGCTGCCGTATTTGCGCACCAGCTTCGGCATCAGCGGGAAGAACGAAAGGGTGACGATGGCGCCGAGCGAGATGGCGAGGCCCGTCTCCGCCTGCGGCATGAAGGTCGCGAGATAGGGAGTGACGATGTAGACGATGATGTAGAAGTGCGCGACGGCGAAGAAATTGCCGACCGTGAGTATGGCGCGCGGTTTCATTTCGAGACATTTTAGCACTCCGTTATAAGCAAACCGCCGCGCGTGAGCGCGGCGGGAGTTTACTTCTTTCTCGCGGTCAGGGCCGCTGGACCGTCTTTGGCGGCGCGGTATTCCTCAAGGAGCGCATGCAGGGCCTCGACCGCCTCGTCGCTCATGAAGATGCCGGTGACCAGCTTCTCGCTTTCGGATCGGCTATCGGCGGTCGGCGGCGGGGCGCCCCGGACATCCCGCTCGTCATGTCTGAGCGGCCGGACGAATTCGAGGCGGATGCCGTCCGGCTGCGGGAACAGACGCACCGCCCGTCCGCCGCTGATGAGACTCTCGATAGGCTGGGGCAGCGCAGATGCTGTGCTCATGGTGAACTCCTTCCTGGCTGCACCCTAGCGAATTCGTCGACCGAACGCAAACCGCCGCGCGGAGCGCGGCGGTTGGTTTAGCGCGTATCGCAACGCGAGACTTACACGCCGATAAGCACTGGAATGACCATCGGTGCCTTGTTCGTACGAGCGAAGAGGTAGCCCGCCATGGTGTCGGAGAGGGCGTTCTTCACGTAGTCGAGGTCCACCGGGTTCATGCCCTTGGTCGAATCCTCGACCGTCTTCTTGATGAGGAGGCGCGCCTGGTTGAGCATCTCCTGGTTCTCGCGCAGGTAGACGAAGCCGCGGGAGATGATGTCCGGCGATTTGCGGAGCTTGCCGGTCTTCAGGTTCACGGTCGCGATGATGACGAACATGCCGTCCTTCGCGAGCATCTGGCGATCGCGGATGACCACCTCCTGCATGTCGCCGATGGAAAAGCCGTCCACGAGGAGCGGGGCAGAGGGCACCTTATCCTTGTGGATGTTGAACTTCTCGCCGCCATCAATATCAATGACCATCCCGTTCTCCGCGAGGATGATGGTCTCGCGCGGGCGACCGGCCTGTTCGACTGCCTTGGCGTGGCTCGAAGTCATCGAGTAGTAGCCGTAGGCGGGCATGAAGAACTTCGCGTTCACCTTCTGGTTGATCCAGACGAGCTCGCCGGCGCGCGCATGGCCGCCCGAGTGCACATCCGACGTGCGGTAGTGGATAAGGGTGACCTTGTTGTGGAAGAGGTTGTCCTTCAGCTTCTGCACCGAAAGCTCGTTGCCCGGAATGACGGAGGACGAGAGGACGACGGTGTCGCGCTCGTTGAGCATGATGTTCTTGTGCTGCTTGGTCGCGATGCGCATGAGCGCCGCGAACTCTTCTCCTTGCGCGCC
>CAZVJX010000004.1:0-17632 GCA_964627575.1 uncultured Candidatus Saccharibacteria bacterium | reverse complement strand
GGCAGCATGGGTCTCCGTATGGTGCTCGACCGTGGTGCGGACCACCGACCCCTTCCTGCGGCTGATGGCTTTCACCATCCAGACGATGAGGAAGAGGAGGACGAGCGCGCCGAGGACGATGGCTACGCCTTTGACGAACCCGCCCGCCTCCTCGAACCAGTGGGAAGGATGGAGGCCGCCGATGGTTCGAGCGACCTGCCAGCCCACCCACCCGATCGTCGCGAGAATCGCGGCGATTGCGAGGAAGACCAGGATCCACAGGAGGACGGAGGGGAAATTCCGTCCCTTCGGGCGACCCGCCTTGGCCTTGCTCTGGCGCCGCGTGCGGCGCCAGAAGGGACGCGATGACGCTTTCGGCTTCTTGGGCGCTTTCGGCGCCGCGTGCGGCTGGCGCGGGAGCAGCCGGGAGATATCCCGGCGGAACTGACGGTCGGTCGCGAACTTGAAAGCGAAGACCAAGGCGAAGATGATCGCGGCGCCCACCACGATCTCGATGACGATGTTCATGGTTTAGCTCCTGCTATCGTTTCCGCGAAGGTTTTGACGAGGGTGTTCAGATCCGGCGCGACGAAGATGGTCTTTCCGTCGCCAGGCTTGGCCATGGCGTCGGCTTGCATCATCGTCGCCGCGATTTCCGGATGGTCCGCATAGGCGGCCAGCTTGGCTTTCGCCGCGCCGGCTTCCGCTTTGCCGGTCAGTTCGCTCACGTCCGCTTTCGCGGTCCCGACCGTACGGAGGGCAGCGGCTTCGCCTTCCGCTTCGACTTTCCGAGCCGCGGCCTTGCGGTCCGCGTTGTACTCGAGGATGGAAGTCTCCTCGTGCTCGTCGGCCGCCTTGCCGGTCAGCACCACCGCCTTCAGGTCCACACCATTGATGGTGATGCCGTACCTGCCCTTGGTGCCGGAGGAGAACGCCACGGGGGCGTCCTCCTCCGGAAGCTGATCGGTGAGCTTGATGATGGGTTTGGACAGGCTGTCCGAACCCGTCTGCACCGAATCGTGAGCGGCTTCCCCGCGGAGTTCCGCGTAGGTGTGGCCCGCACTGTAGTCCTTGGCGATGCGCTCCACGATCGCGGTGATCTGGCGGAGCCAGTCATCGGTCTCGAAGAGCGCCTTCTGCGGATTGGTGATCCGGACGGTGACCAGGAGCTCCAGTTTCACCGGCAGGCCTTCGGATGTTTTAGCGTCGTCGAAGACCAGGGCGTAGGGGAAGTCCATGGCGTACCAGTAGCGTGTCCACTCCTTGCGGGTGTTCACGCACGGCTTGCCGTTCTTATCGACATCCATCTCGTTCCAGGTGAACTCGTAGCGGTAGATCTGGGAGAGCCACGGGAGGCCAACCCAGAACGCTTCAACGTCCTTCAGGATCTTGGTGCGATCGTCGAAGGTTTCATCCTTTGACCATCCCTTCGCCTTGCCCAGGAACTGCGGGTCGTCGTTGGCGAGCACTTCCCAGTCGGGAGCGCTCGCCACGTACCACCGCTTCCTGGGGTCGTTCAAGTGGTGGGTCTCCGATTTCAGGATGGCGTGCTTGAAGCCGCCGCCCGAGAAGCTCTCGGGCTTTCCTGCCGTCGCATTTTCCCCGACTGGCTGGTCGCGCTTGGCGACCACCACCAGGCCGCGCATTTGAGGCGCCTGGGTGAAGAAGTCGTCCTTGAGCGAAAGCTTTTGGATCAACTTCGGAAGGTAGTAGTACCGGAGCGCGAGGGTGGCAGCGAGCGCCAGAGCGCTCACGCCACCGAGTAGGGTTCCAAGCATTGCGGCCTCCTAAGCCAGCATGAGTGTTTATTTGTGTTGAGGAGTTTCAATGTCCGTCTGCCATTGAAAATACCCGGAATATTGACATTTGTCAATATCGTGGCATTCCAGCGAACCTAAGCAGGTAGGGGAAGTTTTGTGCTCGACGATCGGTCTCCGGACAGATTCGTTGCCGCGGCACGTGCTGGTGCCCAGGAGAGGACTCGAACCTCCACCCCCGAAGGGACCACGTCCTAAGCGTGGCGTGTATACCAATTTCACCACCTGGGCAATTCATCTAGAAATATGGACTATTTAATGAGGAAACGCTAGGATACTGAAGTTGCGCCCATATACCACTCACCCGGTTCGGGTATATGGGCGTTCGTTCGACGCACATGAATAACCGGGTATTCATGTGACCTCACTACGCGCCCATAGCTCAGTTGGTAGAGCAACTCGCTCTTAACGAGATGGTCCCAGGTTCGAGTCCTGGTGGGCGCACCGCGTAAGAAAACCCTGGCCTGCGCCAGGGTTTTCCGTTGTGCGAGCCGGAGCGATGTTTGGCCAGCAGGCCAAACCGCGAGGCGGGGTCGCGAAATCAGCGAGTGACGATGAGTTGTATTCGCGACCATGTGCGGCCTGGACAGCGACCGTAGGTAGAGAGTCCGTGTCAGGTCCGCGGATCGGACCGCAGCCACTCGATGAGCCGGCCGGCCTTCCGCTCGAGCGACGTCGCCTTGCGCAGGTACGGCATATTGCCGTCGGGCACCAGCGGATAGTGCTCCGCATCTCTAAGGGCGTACGCGATGTTCCAGAGATCCTTCTGTGCGGTTATCCATCCGGTGCCGAAACGGGCGAGTCCGAACGGGCGCGTATAGCCCCGCAGGGTTTTCGCCCCTGTCTCGTTCATGAAGTACTCGTGGAAATAGGAGAGCGCGAGCTCGCGGACGGTCCGGTAGACGGGATCGCGGAAGCGCAGGGAGGTGTGATTGGTCTTGCTGATGGCGCCCCAGTAGCCGTTCCTACGGTAGAGGGCGAGCGCATGGTGCTGGTCGCGCGGCGCGGCGGAGAGCTCCATGAGAAGCGGACGCTCGCCGTGCACCCAGAGCGCCGCCGCAGCGAGCATGGCCGCCTCGAGGCAGTGCGCTTTCCCCGCCTCGAGCACCCGCTGCGGCGACATGCAGGTCTCGCCGCGCTTCTCGTGGTTGATGGCGAGCCCGTCGAGGAAATCCTGGATCTTCGCCGGGGTGGAGAGTCCTCGGAGCGTCGCTGCCTGCTTGGTGGTCAGGTCGGTGGGCATCAGCATGGTGTTCATAGTAGCGCGGCGCGCCGGTTATCCACTGGAAGAAGCGTGAGGGTACGGTAAGGTAGGGGAATCGAGCATGAAGGGCGAGAAAGCAGCCAAAAAGAGAGGAAAATACGAACCCGGAGGCTATGATCTCCGGGTGAAGCGTTCCGCTGCGGGTCTCGGCCTCTTCGCGGGTGAGGATATCCCGAAGGGCGTCTGCGTCATCGAGTACGTCGGGAAGGACATTTCCGAAGAGGAAGCGTACACGAGCAAGAGCAAGTACCTCTTCGAGATCACCAAGAAGCGGACCATTGATGGCAAGCCCAAATGGAACAAGGCAGGCTACATCAACCATTCTTGCCGCCCCAACTGCGAAGCGGAAATCCACAAGGGCCGCGTCTTCATCCTCTCCATCAAGAACATCAAGGCAGGGGACGAGCTTTCATACGATTACGGAAAAGAGTACTGCCTCGACCATTGCATGCCCTGCCGCTGCAGCGCGGAGAAGCACCTCTACCAGAAGAAGGGGAAATAAAGCCTTAAAACGGCCCGTGCATGCTTCACCGGCGCTTCAACGGCGGCGTGCTTTGATACGCATCGGTTGACTTTATCAGTCGTAATCCGACTCGTTGGTTATGGGTATCCTTCTTTGGATCGTGTTCGGCGCTATCGTTGGCTGGCTCGCCTCGGTCATTACGAATACGCGCGAGGGCATCCTACTCGATATCGTCGTGGGTGTCGTCGGTGCCGTCGTGGGCGGATGGATCATGAGCCTGTTCGGCAATACCGGCGTTACGGGCTTCAACATCTACAGCTTCATCGTCGCGCTCGTTGGCGCAGTGGTGCTGCTCTTCATTGTGAAGGCCGTCCGCCGGACCGTCTAGCGGGCGCTCCAGCCCGGTAAGCGGAACGCGCCCCGTTGGGGGCGCGTTTCGCGATGCTATTCGACGACCCGCTCGAGATGCGGCGCGACGTGGACGAGCATGACGTACTCCGTCTCACGGTAGTCAGGCGCGCTCACGACTCGGGTGATATTCCGGATGGAATTGGGCGCATCCGGATTGCGGCTGATGGCGACCACCTCGTCGCCGGCGGCGACATTCGGCACGTTGGTGACGTCTATGGAGCACATGTTCATGGAGACGCGCCCGACGATTGGGCACAGGGTGCCCTTCACGAGCATGATGCCTCTATTCGAGAGACGGCGGTCAATGCCCTCGTAGTAGCCGACGGGGACGGTCGCCACTTTCATGGGCGTTTCCGCCGTAAAGGTTGCGTTGTAACCGATGGATTCGCCGGCGGCCATATCGCGCACCGAGCTTATGAGCGTGCGCAGCTCGAGCACCGGCCGGAGCGGTTCGCGCGACGGCGAGGTGTCGAAGCCGTAGAGACCGATGCCCAGTCGCGCGACATTCGTCCCGGTATCCGCGCCGAACCGCACGCCCTTGGTCGCCGCGATATGGCGGTACTCGATGGACGGGAAGGCCAGCAGGAGTTCCTTAGCGGCTGCCTGCCACATCTCTATCTGCCCCCGCGTGAAGGTTTCATTCTCGTTATCGGCGTCCGCGAAGTGGGAGCAGATACCGACGAGCTCGAGGAGCGGCTCGCCCTTGATGAGATCCTCGGCGTGCGGAATGAGGTCGAACGGGATGCCTTGGCGGTGCATGCCGGTGTCGAGCTTAAGATGGATGCGCACGGGGCGCTGTACGAGCGCAGCGAGATCTTCGAGCTGCTCATAATCGGTGACCGCAAAATCCACATTACGCAGACGGCTGCGGGCGATATCTTCGGGGCGGACATAGCCCATCACGAGGATGCGCGAGCGGATGCCGGCGCGCCGAAGCCGGCGCGCCTCGTAGTACGAGTCCACCATGAAAAAGGCGATGCGCTGGCGGTCGAGGAGACGGGCGATGGTGCCCATGTCGTGTCCGTACGCATTGCTCTTCAGTACCGGCGCGAATTCGAGGTCGGAGTACTGCTTCTGGTAGGTGCGGAGGTTCCCGAGGAGGTTCTCGCGGGAGATGCTCACCTCGACGAGAGGGGTATAGCCGGTCATCTTCCGGCGCAGTTTCCGCAACGAGGAGCGCAGCGTCATGGATATTAAATTAGCACACGACCTTCGGTGGTACCGGGGGTGGGACTCGAACCCACACGGCATTCCTGCCAGGAGATTTTAAGTCTCCGCTGTCTACCATTCCATCACCCCGGCGCTGGCTAGACACTACCACGGAATAAAGAAATACCCCGCGCGACATGCGTGCGGGGCCTTTAGTTCATGCGGCGATGAGCGCCTGGCGGATCGCTTGTTCGAGGCATTCAGCTTTGTACTCCTTCCGTACGAACGTAACCCACGAAAACACCTCGCACAGCAGCTCCAAATCTTTGGGTGGTGTGGAAGAGTGAAGGATGGAAGGTATTCCCGTAGTGGGGAACCGACGGTTGATGTATTGCAGGAGCTCGATGCCCTGGTCTGCGCACGGCATGTAATTATCCGTGATTACCAATGCGAAGGCATGCTGCTGAAGCAGGTTCATTGCCTCGCCAGCATCACGAGCCGTCAGAGGCTGGAGAGCTAAGGACGATGCAATCTCGCTCACTCGCTCCCGCCAGTCCTCCTCATCATCTACGACTAGGACGAGTTTCGTATCCATGGCATTTCCCCGACAAGTGACGGTGTCTAGTAGAAATATGTACCGTAACCATGCGGTGTCAATTTTTCGGGGTGCGTGAGTGAGGCCAGAACGGGAATCGAACCCGTGCATATCGGTTTTGCAGACCGACGTGTTACCACTTCACCACCTGGCCGGTGTAACTGACTATAGCGCGGCTACAGTCCCTTCGAAAGCTCGTCGAGCCGCTGGCGATTCTGCTCGCCGTAGTCCTCGACGAACTTCACGAACGGAAGGATGGAGAAGCGTCCGTGCTTCTTGAGGTAGTCGCGGAACTCGCCGACGTTGCGCTCGAGGAAGGCGAGCGCATGCGCCATCTCCTCGTGCGGGAACACGGAAACGTAGATCGTCGCGTACTTGGGGCTGTTGCCGAAGGTGACGCGCGTCGGCGTGATGAGGGTCGAACGGCCGGCCTCGCGCGCAATGAATTCGCCTGCGAGGTCGCGGAGCTCCGATGCCGCCTTTTCGTCGCGGTGCTCTTTCATGGCTAGCTTTCAGTAACACGGAAGGCGACGACCGTATCGCCGCCCGTGAGATTGGCTTTCGTCTCGATCTGCATGCCGAACTCGCCTTCCACGTGGATCTCCTTCACATCCGAGCGCGCCTGCTGCATGTTGGTGATCTTGCCTCGCCCGAGATCAACGCCGCGCCGGTCGAGCTTCACGAGGTCGCCGACCGAGAGCTGGCCCGACGTCCACTTGGCGCCGAGGACCTGCTTGCCGCCGGAAGCGTTGAAGGTTTTGAGGACCTTCGCTTCGCCCTGGGTCTCCTCGATGGTCATCTTGGGGGAGCGCGCCTTCACCAGCTCTTCCACGCGTTCCTTGAGCTCGTAGATGATGGTGTACGCGTCTATGGCGATAGCGGAGCGATCGGCGAGATCGCGGGCGGTCGAATCGGTGCCCACGTTGAACGCGATGATATGGGCGCCGCCCGCGATAGCGGTCTTCACGTCGCCTTCGGTCACCGCGCCGATGCCTTCGGAGATGATGCGCACGGCCACGCGCTCATGTGCGATCTTATCGAGCTCATGCTTGATGGCGAGGATGCTGCCGGTGACGTCCGCCTTTACGATGAGCGGAAGCTCGACGCGGCCGTCGTCGGCCAGTTGGGCCGCGGCCTTCTGTACGGGCTTCGCGCCTTCGCCGGCGAGCTTCTCGGCTTCCTTCTTGGTACCCACCGTACGGAACTGCGTACCGGCAGGCGGCAGCTCGCTCCAGCCGGAGATACGCACGGGCTGGGAGGGCCCGGCCGACGGGATGCGCTTGCCGGCGAAGTTCTCGATGAAGCGCACGGGCGCGTAGGCGCCGCCCGCGATGACGAACGAGCCGGTCGAAAGCGTGCCGTTCTTGATGACGAGCGACGCGGTGAGGCCCTGCTTCGGGTCCTGCGACGATTCGAGAATGTACCCCTGGGCGGGCAGTTCCGGATCGCCGGTCAGTTCCGCGAGGTCGGCGGTGAGAAGGACGAGGTCGAGGAGCTCGGGAACGCCCTCGCCCGACTTCGAGGAAACGCCGGCGTAGGCGATAGAGCCGCCGAGCCCTTCGAGGTAGATGCCGTGCTCGAGCGCGGATATCTTCGCACGCTCGACATCGGCGCCCGGCTTGTCGATTTTCGTGAAGGCGACGACCATCGGCGTGCCGGCTTCCTGCGCCGCTTCGTACGCTTCGAGCGTCTGCGGCTTCACGCCCTCCTCCGCGGCGATGACGAGGATGGCGACGTCGGCAGCCGTTGCACCGCGGGCGCGGAGCGCGCGAAAGGCTTCATGGCCCGGCGTATCGAGGAAGGTGATGCTGCGCACGGTGCCTTCGTGCTCATGCGTCGCTTCGTACGCGGAGACGTGCTGGGTGATGCCGCCCGCCTCGCCAGCGGTCACGTTCGACTTGCGGATGTAGTCGAGCAGGGAGGATTTCCCATGATCGATGTGGCCCATGACGGCCACGATAGGTGGTCGGGGAGTAGACGCCATAATAGCGAGATTATCTCATAAAATAAGGCTTTCTGCAAAAAAGAGTCGCCCGCGCGAGGCGGGCGACTGACTCATCTGGTGCGGCCGAACGGGAGCCGGTACCCGCTGACTCTCTCGACGTCGGTTCGGAAGCCGTGGCCGAAGAAGAGATAGATCAGGAAGATGGCGAGCGACATGGGCCGGTACGGGGTAGTGAGGCAGAATGCCGTGCCCGCGAGGAGCATAGTGCCGACGAACAGCGCTGTGCCCCAGCACCAAGCGTCGAGCGTACGCCGCTGCACAAGATCCCACCCCGCCCAAAACGGCCAAAACAGATAGAACACGAGCCGCCATCCGAGCGCGGCGATACAAGAGCGCATATAGGAGCCTCCCCTGTGGTGCTAGCCGGACTATATACCGGGAGACATTGCTTGGATAGGCGCCCTGTCCTAGGCTGGAACTCTATGGGAGGCAATCGAGTCTATCTCGACTGGGCGGCTGCGGCGCCGGTATCACGCCGGGCCCGAGGCGTGTTCCTCGCGGCGCTCGATGCGTACGGGAATCCGGGAGCGCCGCACACCGAGGCGCGCGCCGCTAAGGCCGTGCTCGAGGACGCGCGTACCCGCATCGCGCGGCTCGCGGAAGTGAAGGCCGAGGGCGTGATCTTCACTTCGGGCGCGACCGAAGCGAACGCGCTCGCCATCCTCGGCGCGGTACGCGCGAAGGGCGCACCAGGCGCGCATGTGCTGTATCAGGCCAGCCAGCATGCGTCCGTCGTGAAGTGCATGGAGATGCTCGCTGGCGAAGGTGCGCAGGTCGAAGCGTTCACCCCTACGACGCTCGCAGCGCAGATACGGCCCGAAACCGTCCTGGTGTCCATGGACGCCGTGAATGGCGAAACCAGCGAGGTATTCGATACGCGTGCGGTGCGCCGCGCACTCGACGCCGTGCGGCCGGGGATCCTCCTTCATGCGGACGCGAGCCAGGTGCCGCTCGCGGGATCCTTTCAGCTCGCGCATCTCGGCGCCGATATGGTCTCGCTCGATGCGCAGAAAGTAGGCGGCGTACGCGGCATCGGCGTGCTTCTCGTGCGGCAGGGCACCCGACTCGCGCCGCTCATGCGCGGCGGAGGACAGGAACGCGGGCATCGACCGGGAACGGAAAGCCCGGCGCTTGCCGCAGCCTTCGCATCAGCGCTCGCAGAAGCGGAGGGGGGTCGCGAGAAATTTATCGAACGCGCGCAGGTAGGGCGCGATGCGCTCATTGCCACACTCGCACGCATGCCGAATAGCGCGATCAACGAGGGTAACGAGAAAGTCCCGCACATCCTCAACGTCTCTTTCCTGGGGCGCGACACCGATTACCTCGTCGCGCTCCTCGATACCGCAGGGTTCGCCGTCTCGACGAAGAGCGCCTGCGAATCGGATTCTGCAGAAGGCTCGCGCGGCGTGCTCGCGCTCACGGGGGATGCGGCCCGCGCGCAGGCGACGCTCCGTATTTCCTGGGGGCCGAGCACCCGCGAACGCGACCTCGAGCGCTTCTCCGTTGCCCTCATGCGCTCCGTTCGATTCCTGGATGAGAGCGCTATATAATGAGGGCATGAACCTGGAGGACCTAACCAAAAGCCAGTTATTGCTTCTCACGGTGCTCGTGAACTTCGTGACCTCGATCGCGGTCGGCGTGCTCACGGTGTCCCTGCTCGACCAGGCTCCGCCGACCGTGACGCAGACGGTGAATCGCATCGTGGACCATACCGTGGAGACCATCGCCTCGACGACCCCGATCCAAGCCATCATCCCGACGCCGGCGCCGCAGACGGTCGTCATCCATGATGAGGATCTGCAGACCGCGGCCATCGCCGCGAATGCCGCGCGAACGGTTGCCATCTACTGGAAGTCGACATCCACGCCGCCGGTCGCCATCGGCTCCTTCATCCCCAAAGCGAAAGCCGTCGCGACCGCGTCCTCGGGCGCGCTCCCGAAGGAAGTCCTTATCGTGTTCCCGGACGGCTCCGCCATCCCCGCATCGCTCTCGAAGATCGGCGCAACGATCTCGATCTACGGGTTCGCCGATAACGCCAAGCTCCCGAACGTCGCCGTACCGCTCCTGTCGCTTAAGGGAGAGCTCAAGCAGGGCCAGACCGTGCTCGGGGTGGGGAATGATCAGAGCGCGCTCACCGGAATCGTCAGCAAAATAGATGATTTCGTTCATACGAGCCTCACCGGCGTCGCCGTAGGCTCTGGGGGAGTAGATAGCAAAGGCAACCTCATCGGCATCGCCCTCGACAGCAACGGAACCTTCGCCCCTGCGGACAAAATAATCACCCTCCTGAACGCAACAACCACGTCCGCCAATCCGTAATACCTAGTACAACGCTATGCCTCCATTCAAAAATTTCACCACGAAAGCAAAGGAAGCCATCCGAAAGGCTCACGAGCTCGCCATCGAGCGCGGGCAGAACCACGTGAGCCCGCTGCACCTGCTTGCGGCGCTCATCCATCAGGAGGAGAGCATGGTTTTCTCCGTTCTCGACCGGATGGATATCGATACGATGCTGCTCGCGGACACCGTCCTCGAGACGCTGGAGGCACCGGAGACCTCGGCGACCCTTTCGCCCTCATACCAGCTCTACCTCACGCCGGATCTCGCGCAGGCGCTCGAGAACGCCGCGAAGGTCGCGGCGCGCATGAACGATTCATTCATCGGGACCGAGCACCTGTTCGTTGCCGTGCTCGAAAATCCAGGCCCGGCGACCGACATCATTCACCGCTTCAAGATAGATGAGGAGACGGTGCTCCAGGTGCTGCGCGACCTCAAGTCCACGAAGGATGGGCAGGTGGGCGAGCAGAAGCGCTTCCGTGCGCTCGCCAAGTACACGCGCAATCTCACCAAGCTCGCGCAGGATAACGCGCTCGATCCGGTCATCGGTCGCGATCAGGAGATCAACCGGGTCATCCAGATCCTCTCGCGCCGCACCAAGAACAATCCGGTCCTGATCGGTGAGGCGGGCGTCGGCAAGACCGCTATCGCGGAAGGCCTCGCGGCGCGCATGGCCTCCGGCGACGTTCCGGAATCCCTGAAAGGCAAAGAACTGCTTTCCCTCGACCTCGGTCTCATGATCGCGGGAACCAAATACCGCGGCGAATTCGAGGAGCGCATGAAGGGCGTCATGAAGGAAGTGGAGCGCGCCCAGGGCGAGGTCATCCTTTTCGTGGACGAGCTCCATACGCTCGTGGGCGCGGGCGCTGCCGAAGGCGCGATGGATGCCTCAAATATGCTGAAGCCGGCGCTCGCGCGCGGCGAATTCCGCATCATCGGCGCGACCACGCTGAAGGAATACCAGCAGCACATCGAGAAAGACACGGCGCTGACCCGCCGCTTCCAGCCGGTCTTCGTGAATGAGCCATCGGTGGAGGACGCGGTCGCCATCCTGCGCGGGCTGCGCGATAAGTACGAGCTGTTCCATGGGGTGCGCATTACGGATGGCGCCATCGTCTCGGCGGTGGATCTCTCGTCCCGCTACATCACGGATCGTTTCCTCCCGGATAAGGCGATTGATCTCATTGATGAGGCTGCGTCGGGCCTGCGCATCGCGCTTGAGAATAAGCCCCCGCAGCTCGAAGAGACCGATCGCCGCATCCGCCGGCTCGAGATCGAGCGCGCGGCGCTCGAGAAGGATATCGAGGGCGAGCGCGCCAAGGAGATCAGGGATCGCATCAAGACCATTGATGCCGAGATCGCCGACCTTCGCGAGAAGACCGGGGAGCTCGAGCTCAAATGGAGGAACGAGAAGGAAGTGCTCGCCGCCATCCGCGACATCAAGGGCGAGCTCGAGAAGATGCGCGTCCAGGCGGACAACGCCGAAGCTATCGCTGACCTCGGTACGGCTGCGGAGATCCGCTACGGCCGCATCCCGCTTCTCGAGAAGGAGCTCGATTTGAAGACGAAGCGCCTGAAGACGCTGCAGAAGTTCCGCCGCGTGCTCCACGAGGAAGTTACCGAGCACGAGATCGCGGGCGTTGTCTCGCGCTGGACCGGCATTCCGGTCTCGAAAATGCTCGAAGAAGAGGCGGCCAAGCTCGCGCGCATGGAGGATGCCCTCAAGAGCGCCGTCATCGGCCAGGACGCGGCGGTGAAAACCATCTCGGACGCCGTGAAGCGCTCGCGCGTGGGTATCGCGGACCCGAACCGTCCCATCGGCTCCTTCCTCTTCATGGGTCCGACGGGTGTCGGCAAGACGGAGCTCTCCCGCAAGCTCGCGGAGTTCATGTTCAATGACCAGGACGCGCTCGTGCGCGTGGACATGTCCGAATTCATGGAGAAGCATTCGGTCGCCAAATTGATCGGCGCGCCTCCGGGCTACGTGGGCTACGAGGAAGCGGGTAGTCTTACCGAGCGCATCCGCCACCGCCCCTACGCCGTCGTCCTTTTCGATGAGATCGAGAAGGCGCATCCGGAAGTCTTCAATATCCTCCTCCAGGTCCTCGACTCCGGGCACCTGACCGATGGAAAGGGCCGGAAGGTGAACTTCAAGAACACCATCATCATCCTCACCTCCAACATCGGCGCGGAATACATCGATCGCATGGCCTCCATCGGCTTCGGCCATTCGAGCGCCGATGATGTCGCGCAGTACGAGCAGGTGAAGGAAAAGGTCATGACTGCGCTCAAGGACCGCTTCCGCCCGGAATTCCTGAACCGCCTCGACGAAATCGTCATCTTCGACGTGCTCTCGAGGAACGCGCTTGCCAGCATCGTGGAGAATCAGGTAAGGGATGTGGTCGCGCGACTCCTCGGGAAGCGCATCACGCTCACCATCGCGCCCGAAGTGCGCACCTGGCTCGCCCAGATCGGCCACAATCCGCAGTATGGCGCGCGTCCCTTGAAGCGCGCCATCCAGGACAAGATCCTGACGCCGATCGCGTCCTACATGGTCGGCAGCGGCATCATGGAGGGCGGCGTGGTGAATGTCACCATGAAGAACGGGCAGCCGCACTTCGAGGTGAAGAAGGCGCAGGGGCGCCGCACTGCGAAGAAGAAGGAGACCGTCGAAGTATAGGGGTCCCTCACTGAAGCGAAATACGGGCACGAGTCGGCCACCCCTGCGGGTGGCCGCTCTCACTCTCGCTGGCGAAAATTTCCTCGCCGTCTCCTTATGACTCGGAAATTGCCTTGCTGCGCCAGCTCCGAGGGTCCCGTATTCCGCTTCAATTCGCTTTGGTTGTGTAAATACAGGCGATTTGGTAAGGTGGTCCCATGTCCCAGGAACGCCTTATCAAGCTGAAGTCGACGAAGTCCGACCACGTGTATTTCAGCCGCAAGAACAAGAAGAAGGTGGAGCGCAAGATCGAGCTCAAGAAGTTCGACCCGAATCTTCGGGAGCGCGTCATCTACAAGGAAGTGAAGAAGTAAAAAAGCCCCGAAAGGGGCTTTTTCCGTTAGCGGGTGAGTGCTAGGGTGAGGGCAGGCAGCACACGGGAGCAGGTCATGCCTAAGGGAATGCTCGTCGATCGTTCGACGCAGGTGGACCGATTCGTCAGCTATTCGCCGGATCGTCGCGCGGGCATGCCGCCCGGCCACGAGGAGGATGTCGAGATCAAGTCCACTCGGCAGGTGATGCGCGAGACGCACGAACAGCTGTTTCTCGATACGCGCGGGAGGAGGGAGTAGTTCGCATCCCCGAAGCCAGCGGCTTCGGGGATTATTTTTATGGAGCCATGCTAAAGCCCTCCGAAGAGAGCTTTAGCCGTGTGCCCGGAAGAAGGCCGGCAGCCGTAGCTGATATCTCCTCTTCTGAGGCACGTGCGCGTATGATAGCGGATGCCGCGTGAAGCGTTGCTGAACGCACCCGTTAGGCGCGCAGGTCTGACAGGGACGCCATCGCGAGCGGCACGATCATTTCTTCCTGCGAGAGTCCGCCATGAATGCCGAGCTGCCCGAATTGCCCGCCCGGCAGGTACTGGTACCACACGTGGTAGCCCTCGTACGGAAGGATGAGCACCGAGCCGATGCGTTCTTTGAAGCGCGGGACCGGCTCATTGAGTCCGAAGAGACCGCGATCGATCGCGTCCTCGGTCGTCAGGACTTCCGCTTTACCCTTGAGTTTCTCCGAGAGGTAGGCGAGCACCGACGGCACCCGGCCCTCAGCGATGTGGAGGAAGACGTCATGCGGCGCGCCAGTGGGCGGTATGGCCTGGCGGACGGGCGAGAGCGCATAGTGCTGGTCGAGATCGAGGTATTCATTCAGGTAGATGATGTCCTCGTTTTGGATATTGGACTGGCCATGGTCGCTGGTGAGGAGGAAATAGGTGTTCGCAACCTGTTCCGCATCCAAGGATGCGATGAACTCTTCCAATCGCCTCGAGATATCGCGCAGCGCCCCGATGTGCTCGTCGCTGCGCGGCCCGAAGGCGTGCTCCACGCGATCCACGGCGGTCCAGTACACGAACGCGTATCCGCGCTCGGTCGAAGCGAGGAAGTCCGCAAGCTTCGGGAACAGGTCTTCGCCGGAATCGTACGGGACGGCAGTGGCGCCCCGGAGGGTCGCCGTGGCGTAGGTGCTCGTCGAATATTCACTTGAAAGGAATACGGACGACGCGATGCCATTGCGGCACAGCCGCTCGTAGAGCGTTTCGCCGGGGTAGAGCATCTCGAAGGAACCGCCCTCGGTAAGGAGGGTCTCGCGATCCAGGGAGAGGTGTGCACGGAACGGCAGTGGCTCGATCACGCGGCCGAATTCAGGGAAATATACCGTCCATTCCGGGAGCCCGTGTTCCTGGGGCGTGAGGCCGGTATGGAGGGTGGTGAGCGCCGCAGGGGTGGTGGAGGGAAAGACCGACGTGAGGGGATACACATTGCCCGAGGTCGCGAGGCGATGGAAGAACGGCAGCCATCGCTCGTAATCAATGAAATGATCGAAGCCGAGCCCGTCCACGAAGAACAGGATGACGCGCGCGTACTCGTTCTTATCGAGGAACGGAAAGACGGCACGTTCCGGCGTGCCGCCGAGAAGTCGCTCGACTGCGGCGGGGATTTCGGCGATCGAGTATGCGCCGTAGTACGGGTATACAAAGCTGACGCGCTGGCGATCCTTCTTGATACGGTGCAGGAGGTCGTGGTGGATCATAGGCTACTGGATGATGTCCTGCAGTTCGCGATAGACGTAATTGATATGGCTGATGCGCGGATGGTCAATGAACTGATCAATGCCGCCGAGCGGAAAGCGCATGTCCCGCAAGAGCGGATTCCTGATGGATTTCTCGATGGCCTCGATGTAGTCCTCCACCTTGAGGACCCGGTATCCGCGCTCCTCGAAGAAGACCACCTCGGTCGAGAGGGGTGGCGTGATGCCCAGATCGTTGTGCATCTCTCCGAGGCGTTGGTATGCCCGCGCGAGCAGGCTCTGACGGCGGCGCCAGCTCGCTTCCGTGAGGATGCGATCGAGGAGCGGGTAGAGCTCGGGACCGGTGTCGAGCCAGCGCTCGAACGCGCTACCGAACCATTTCGGATAGGGTGCGTATTTCCGCTCCATCAGGAAGCAGAGGAACATGATCTTGTGCACGTTTCGTGCGGCGATAAGTCGGGAGCCGACGGGATCGCCCGCTTCGCCGCTACGCGCCGAGGTGTGGAGCTCGTCGGAAATCTTGCCCCACTGCACGCGCAGCATGTATTTCCATACGTCGTCCGGGTAATACGCGAACATGCGCCGGAATTTAGCGATATCGAGATCGTCGCGGAAGAGCGCTCCGCCCGTCGCTTCAAGGAGCGCCTGCTGCGGGAAGAGGAGCCAGTCGCGGAAAGACGGGCGGCGGTCTATATCGAAGCCGAGATAGTGATCGAAGAAGCTGCGGGCAGTCCAAAAGCTGAAGAGATGATTCACCTCGCCGCTCTTCTTCGGTTTCGGCACGTGCTTGAGGTAGTGGCTGCCTTCCTCGAAATTCGTAGAGAAGCCACGATAGGCGTAGGGGAGGTGCTTTCGCAATATCTGATCAACCGCGTCCTTCTGAGCGATGAAATCGAGTTCGGAGAGGAAAAGCTGGAGGTGCGGTCCCCAGTCATGGTCGAGCGATATCCGGGTGTCGAAGCCGAGCACGTCCGAACCGTGGCCGACGAGGCCTGCGCTGTAGGAGAGGTCCGGAAAGTGCTCCTGCATGAGCGGCTCGACCACCTCGAAGAAGAAGCTGCGGTTGAGCTCCATGCCCGGTATGAATTTCGGGCGCGTAAGAAGGCGCAGGGTGCCGCGGGGCAAGGTGCCCTTTCGTCCGGAATGAGAACGAGCGCGCTGCGGCATCTGCGCACCATAGAAGGCGGTTGGTGAAGAATCATTGAATCCGGCTCGGATAGAATGGGTGCATGCTTTCGCTCGTAGCGTATGGCGCGGTCGCAGTCGGATCGCTCCTGGTAGCGTACCTCATTGGGGTCATGAACGGGGCGCCGTTCGTGGCGACGAGCCGCGCGATGACGGAAGAAATGCTCGATGGCGCGCAGCTTTCGCCTGGAGATCGATTCGTCGATCTAGGGAGCGGTGACGGACGGCTCGTCATTGCAGCCGGCACGCGCGGCATCTCTGCGGTGGGGTACGAGATAAATCCGCTCTTGGTCTGGGTCGCGCGCCGCGCTGCGCAGCGCGCGGGCGTAGCGCAGCTTGCCACGTTCCGGTGGCAGGACTTCTGGGCCGCCGATCTTTCGTCGTACTCCGTCGTCATCGTCTTCGGCGTGCGCCGCATCATGCCGCGTCTGGAGAAGAAGCTCGAGCGGGAGCTGGCGCCCGGCAGCCGGGTGGTCTGCAATCTGTATCCAATTCCCGGATGGAGTGGGCGAAAGGGAGACGGCTATTACGTATACGAACGGTAGGCGGGCCCACGAGGAATCGAACCTCGACCGACGGTTTTGGAGACCGACGTTCTACCATTAAACTATAGGCCCGAAGTGAGGTGATGCGGAATGCAATTCCGTATCCGCCGAACGAGGGTCTCTATCCTGTGCAAGCAATGGATATAGGCCCCGTATCGCTTACCTTACCAAACTCCGGCATGGGAACAAAGCCGTTTACGGTTCCGCGGGGAGGCTACAATAGATGCATGCGTCGGCTTTGGATAGCGCTTCCCGCAGCGTTCATATTGTTTGCGGGCATCGCGGCTCCCGCGTATGCGGCGAACCTTCCGCTGCTCGATCCCCATTTCTCCATCGTGCCCCAGGCTTGCCAGGCTTGCCCCTGCGGGTGGGGCGGGATGCTGCAGCTCATTCAGAACCTCATGAACGCGATGGTGTCCCTCGGCGTCGTAGCGTTCGTCATCGTGCTTTCCTATGCGGGCTTCTCGTTCATGACCAATCCGACGAATCCGGAGGCGCGTTCGCATGCGCGCTCCATGATCATGAACGTCGTCGTGGGCTTGATCATCGTGCTTTCCGCCTGGCTCGTCGTGGACTTCATCATGAAAACCCTCTATGTGGGCAATGCTCCAGGGGGCACCACGTCGCAGTTTGGCCCTTGGAACCAGATCCTGAATGACGGTAGTGCGGGTGGCAGTCCGTGCATTGAACCGACGACATCCCATGCCATCCCGGGAGTGCCGGGAAGCGGAGCGATAGCGGGTGCCACCGGTGGTACGGGCACCGCCTCGAATGTGGGAGGGAAATGCGCGATCCAAACGAGCGGGAGCTGCGCTGTTGGTAATTTTGGTGCATTTGGCGCTTCCGCGCCCCAAGCCTCGCAGATCTGTAATGCGGAAAGCTGCAACGGAGGCTGCTTGCAGGGCGATAAGACTACAGCCGGGAACTATGTTTCGTTCGGTCTCTTCCAAATAAATATCACGGCGCATCCGGTTGCCGGATATAACTGCCCTCAGGCGTTCGATAGCGTCTTTACGGGAAGTCATCATAACGTGAATATTATGGATCAGCGCCTCTACCAGGAGTGCAAGACAGCCGCGCTCACGGCGTCGAATAACATCGCAGTAGCGCAGAGTATTTACTCAAAGGACGGAAACAG
>CAZVJX010000003.1:7802-17652 GCA_964627575.1 uncultured Candidatus Saccharibacteria bacterium | reverse complement strand
GCAAAAGCCAGGGCATGTCCCTGGCTTTGCTGCTACCTGGTAGCGCCGGGAGGGATTCGAAAGACGGAGCGGGTACCAGCCCAGCAGGGCTGGTCGCGAGTCGCGGACGCGACCGAATCCGAGCGACGGCGAGGATTCGAGTTGCGGAAGAATCCCTCCCGGCGCACCAAGAGACTCCCGTACGGGAGTCTCTTGGTGCGCCGGACCCGGCCGGGGAGGACGGCTCGAGGGATTCGAAAGCCGGGCCGGCCGAATCTTCCCATAAGGAAAAGACCCGTGGGATAACCACGGGTCTTCAGACCAGGGAAAAGATACGAACCCGGCCGATAAGATTGGAGCGTTCGGCAAGGAATTTCTTGCGCTCCAGGAAATTCCGGATTGTAAGCACCGGAGGCGGTTGTCCCACCTCCAGATATGGAATCGTGACGGGCTCGATCTTTTGTTCTGGAATCTCCTCGATGCGCCTCATCAAGAGCTTGCGACCCCGGGCCACGCGCGATTTGACGGTTCCGATCGCGACGGCTGTGCGATTGGCCGCCTCCTCGTAGCTGAAGCCGTTCATCGCTACCAACTCGACGGCAGTGCGCATGTCGGGAGAGAGGCCGCCCATTATGCCGAGGGTCTGCCTCAGCTCGAGCGCTTCGTGCTGTCCCCCCGATACAGGAACCGTAATCGGATGCTCGTCGTCGTCCAGGGTACTCATATTGCGGATGGATTGCCTGCGGCATTCGGAGAGAAACTGATTGCGCAGGATCATGAATGTCCACGCCTTCATATTCGTCCCCATAACGAAACTCGCTTTGTGTTGTATGGCTTTCACCAACGTGTCTTGGACAAGATCCTCCGCGGTATCGAAGTCCCTTGCCAGGGAGCGCGCGAAGGCGAGGAGGTGGGGGCGAAGGGTTATCAGTTCGCGTTCAAAGGTCATCGGATTTCCCTCTTCTGCTAGGGACGGTACTCCTGTCGCGCTTCCTTTACAAGCCGAGACCATGTGATAGTTTCCAGCAGGAAGCAAAGGAGGGCGCAATGAGCGCAACGGATATCGATCTTGCGGTCCTCATCGAACGGGCCCGGAAATTAACCCAGAAACAACGGGCTGTCTTCGAGGCCATCGCTCGTGCGCCCCGTGCGAGGACGGAGGAGCACTACACGGCGCTGGGCATTTCCGCTTCGGCATATAACGAACGTGTCGTGTCGATATACGCCGCACTTGGGCTACCCAAGTCGATGGGGCTTCTCGCTCGTCGTGACATACTCGTAAAAATCCTGGCATGCGAGAACACATCGGTGCAGAGCACGCCGGAGTCGGCAAAGCCGAACGGCCATGACCATGGACCGCCAGCCTATGACGCACCGATAACAATCGAAGCGCCATCGCTGCCAGCAGGGGCGGGCTGCGGCCTCTCCGTCTCCGTCTCGCTCGCGAACCCCTCGCGCATCATCGGCATTCGCCGGCTATCCTTGGAGGCAGCGGATTTCGAATCCAAACTCTCTCAATACGTGAAGGAAGGGTACCAGCCCGAGCTGCTGAACGAGTTCCAATCGCTTCAGCAACCGGACATCGCCGCCGTGTCGGTGATACTCATCAAGCGGCGATAGCCGCGGGCGGCCGGACAATTCCGGCCGCTTTTATTTTTCCAGCACCTCCTTCAGCACGACCGCCTGGTTGTGCTCCGTATCCTTCGCGCCGTACACGAGCGTCGCCGTTTTCGTCTTCACGAGCTTGTGTAATTCCTTGAGTGCCGGCGCCGCCTCCTTCAGCTCCGTCTTGTATCGCTTGCGGAATTCTTCCCAGCGTTCCGGCCTATGTCCGAACCATTTCCGCAATGCGGTAGACGGCGCGACGTCCTTCCGCCATTCGTCGAGCTTCAGCTCTTCCTTCGAAATGCCGCGCGGCCAGACGCGATCCACGAGAATGCGTATCCCGTCGGATTTCGCTACCGGTTCGTACGCGCGCTTAAGCTTCAGCATGATTTTGAATTCCTTTTGTAACTATACTAACGCCCGTATGCCTGAACTAGGCATGTAGGTTGCAACCTCTCCCGCCAGTGCTAGGGTTGTACCCATTGCCGCCATGGTAGCGGCTCGTTCATTACCAGCGCTTCCGGGGAGGGAGACGTGATCCGTCATTCGATTAACCATTCCGAGATCGAACGTCCCGATTCGATCAAACTCAAGCCCGGCTCCCGGTTCTTCTTCGTCGGCGACTGCTCAGTGAAGCACCGGCCGGGAAAACGGACGTCCACAGCGACGTTCGAACTGCATATCTTCGCTTTGAAGAACTATTCGGACGAACCCGACCTGCAGCTCATGCTGAACCCAGGCCTGCGCCACGACGATCTTCCGGACATCCGGCACAACTCGGCCCTCTGGGACCAGTTCTGCAGGCTCACCAAGGATGATCCGCGACACGGCCACGATGCGATGAGCTTTCCTCGCGCCGAGTTCAAGGTGGGGATGGAATCCTGGCTCACCGGCCAGAAGCTCACGATCGAAGAGGACGAGAGCATCCGCTTCACCCTGGGGCAGCTCACCGCCTACGCGCCGTTCGAAGAGCTCGAGACCATCTTCGAGTTCGTCGACCGCCGGAAACAGGACGCCGCATAGCCGGCACTCAAGGGCCGCGACCACGTGTCGCGGCCCTTTCCTTTACAATTTTGAGTACTCATCCAGTACTCGCCATTTAAAAAACCTCGGTGCGAACACCGAGGTAAGTAATTTGGAAGTCAGTTTAACGCGTAGGTTTCTTGCCAGATGCCGCCGTCTGCCCCCGGGAACATGTCGAAGATTCTTCTGCGTGTCTCCTCCTCGCCGCCCTCGCGCACGATCATGGTAGCGGGATGGATCTCCGAACTCGACCACCAATGGTCGCTGGGCAGATGATGGAGGTAGAAACCGAGGTGCCGATTGCAGAAGTCGGTGTACTGGCGGGTATGCAGAATGAAAGCATGCCAGAATTGATCCACCTTCGGCGAAGGGACGACATCGGTGTCATTCTGATCGATAATCAGAGCGACGAAACGCAGGAATTCCACCTGCATCCTGCGAGCCTCATCCTGACTGATCTTGTTTCGGAAGATGAGGAATTCGCGAACATTGTCGAGATTTTCGTCCTCGAGAGCTTTCACCTGCGGAGCCAGATGAAGATAGCTCTGAGCAACATGCATTGGATAACTCCCAGTTTGACTAATCCAATTCTGGACAATGTAGTCCGTCAAAAGCCTATCATGGAATCATGACTTGACAAGCAATCAATAATCGGGGTGCAGTATCGCAAACAACGGATACTTTGGTGTATCCCACAAATTGAAGAGTTGAACATAAATTAATGGTATGTTGTGTCCATGCGAGAGAAATCTATTTTTTTTACTGGCCTGCAGCCCTCCGGCATGCTCCACCTGGGCAATTACTTCGGCGCGCTCAAGCCGTTCGTGGACGCCTACCGCGAGTACCGGAGCTTCCTCATGATCGCGGACTACCATGCGCTCACGTCGCTACGGGAGCCTGAAGCGCTCCGCCGGAACACGCTCGATGTCGTGAAAGACTACCTTGCCGCAGGGGTCGACCCCGAGGAGGCCGTCATCTTCAAGCAGTCGGACGTGCCGGCGCACACCGAGCTCGCCTGGATATTCGACTGCGTCGTCACCGTGCCATTCCTGATGCAGGCGCATGCGTACAAGGACAAGGTAGCTAAAGGGCTTGAGGCGAACGCAGGCCTCTTCACGTACCCGATGCTCATGGCCGCGGATATCCTCCTCTACGAGGCGGACGTTGTGCCGGTGGGCGAAGACCAGCGACAGCACGTCGAGTACGCGCGCGAAGCAGCGACTAAATTCAATCATGCCTTCGGCAGCGAGCTCTTCGGGGCGCCGAAAGAACTCATCCTTTCGAGCGTGGGCACCGTCCCGGGCACCGATGGCGCGAAGATGAGCAAGAGCTATGGCAATACCATCCCGCTCTTCGCCTCTCGCGATGATCTCGCCAAAGCTGTCATGAGTATCGTCACTGATTCCTCGGGCGAACGGCCCGAGAACGTCTACGCCATACACAAGCTCGTGAAGAGCGAGGCGGAGCTCGTGCCGCTCTACGAGGAGAAGAAGGGGAAGTACAAGGACCTGAAGGAAGCGCTTATCGAAGACCTCGACACATACTTCGTGCCGATGCGCGCGAAGCGCGAGTCGCTCACGGACGAGGAGGTGAAGCGAGTGCTCGCCGCGGGCGCCGAGAAAGCAAACGAGCGCGCTCAGGCAAAGCTTGCGGAGGTGCGCAAGGCAGTGGGCGTCGCATAGTATCCTGTAGGAAGAAAGGAGGGTTTCCCATGCTCGAGAAGACCATTGTCTCGCGGGTGGATCCTCGCGACGGGTTCACTTTGCACCAAGTAGAGATCGATCAGTGGATCCATGGCGAGAACCTGCAACGTCTCGATGCGCGCAAGCCGTTCGTGCGTATCCACGGAATGTCGACGTTCCCCCGTGGCACTGGACGAGTCGCGACATCCATCAAGTACGAGTAGATGAGCGCCCGCGCAAAACAAGCGCGGGCGTGCTATTTTTAGACCTATATGCAGGGCCGAATACTGATCGGGGAGCTCGCCTCCCATGCTGGGGAGACCGTTACCATCGCGGGCTGGGTGGACGTGCGTCGGGATCAGGGGAAGCTCGTCTTCTTCGATTTCCGCGATGCCTCCGGCTACGTGCAGGGCGTCGTGCTGCCGGGAGACGAGGCGCTCATGGAGGTCGCGAAGGGCGTGCGCGGCGAATTCGTCGTCGCCGTGACCGGCATCGTGAACAAGCGTCCCGAGCGCAACGTGCAGGCTGACAAGCAGAACGGCGATATCGAGCTCGAAATCAAGGGCATCGAGGTGCTGAATGAGTCCGAGCCGCTTCCGTTCGAGGTGAACGGCGATACGCTCGGCATCGACGAGACCGTGCGCCTCAAGTACCGCTACCTCGACCTGCGCTCGCCGCGCATGCAGCGCTCCATCCGCATGCGCGACCGGATCATCTCCTTCTTCCGCGACTACATGCATGAGAACGGCTTCGTCGAGGTGGAGACCCCGATGATGATGAAGGGGACGCCGGAAGGCTCGCGCGAGTACATCGTTCCGTCGCGCCTCGAGCAGGGGAAGTTCTACGTCCTCCCGCAGTCGCCGCAGCAGTTCAAGCAGCTCCTCATGGTGGGCGGTATGGAGAAGTACTTCCAGATCGCGCGCTGCATGCGCGATGAGGACACGCGCGGCGACCGCCAGCCCGAGTTCACCCAGCTCGACTTCGAGATGTCGTTCGTCGAGCAGGAAGAAATACTCCAGTACACCGAAGCGATGTTCATCGAGATGGTGAAGACCCTCTACCCGGAGAAGCGCATCTCCCCGGTGCCGTTCCCGCGCCTCACGTACGCCGAGAGCATGGAGAAGTACGGCTCTGACAAGCCGGACCTGCGCGAGAACAAGGAGGATCCCAACGAGCTCGCGTTCTGCTGGGTCGTAGACTTCCCGATGTTCGAGAAGCTCGACGACGGCAGCATCCAGGCAGCGCACCACCCGTTCTGCTCCGTGAAGCCCGAGGACCGCGAGAAGTTCCTCGCGGGTGAGGACCTCTTTTCCATCCGCGCGAATGCGTACGATCTCGTACTCAACGGCTTCGAGCTTTCTTCAGGCTCCATCCGCATCCATAAGGCAGAGGAGCAGGCCAAGGTATTCGATCTCCTCGGCATCAGCGAGGAAGAGCAGCAGGCGCGCTTCGGTCACATGCTCGAAGCGTTCAAGTACGGCACGCCGCCGCACGGCGGCTTCGCGCCGGGCATCGACCGCATCGTCATGCTCATGGAGGACCAGCCCAACATCCGCGAGGTCATCGCCTTCCCGAAGACCGGCGAGGGCAAGGACCTCATGACCGGCGCGCCCGACGTCGTCTCCGACAAGCAGCTCAAAGAGCTCGGTATCAGCATAACCAAGAAGGCATAGCATGAAGATCACTCTCTTCGATAAAGACCTGGACCGCGTGCCGAAAGGCTACACGCGCGTCGTCTTCGTCGAAGAGAAGGGCGTGCGCCGGCTGGTCCGCGAGAAAGGGACCGAATGCATCGAGCTCGGGGTCGCGACGCCGCTCACACGCCGCAAGTTCATCACCCTTTGCCGCTCGATCGTCGCGGCCGCGAAACAGTTCAAGAAGCGCAAGCTCGCCGTGCGCTTCGATGCGTACCCCTGGCTCTTTAAGGGTATGGAGGAGATCGCGCCCGCCGAGCTCTCACGCCTCGCTGCCGAGAACTACGAGATGGCGAACTTCGAGTTCCGGAAATTTAAATCGAAACCCAAGGAAGGCTGGAACGAGGTCGAAGAGATCATCGTCTGCGGCCCCTGGAACAAGGAGATCACCGCAGCCGCTAAACAGGGGCAGCTGACGGGCGAGGAGGTGAACAAGGCACGCGCGCTCGCGAATACGCCGGGCGGCGACATGACACCCAAGGGCCTCGCACAGGCCGCCAAGGACGCCGCCAAAGGCCTTCCGATCGCCGTCACCACGCTCACGAAGGCGCAGATGGAGAAGCTCGGCATGGGCGCGCTCCTCGGCGTAGGCTCGGGCTCCGTGAATCCGCCTACGTTCACCATCATGGAATACCGCGGCGGAGGAGCGAGACAGAAACCCATCGTGCTTGCCGGGAAGGGCATCACCTTCGATTCGGGCGGGCTCAACCTGAAGCCTTCGGGCGCCATCTACGAGATGCATATGGACATGTCGGGCGCGGCCGCGGTCATCCATACCGTCACGCTCGCGGCGCGCCTGAAGCTCAAGAAGAACGTCATCGCGCTCATCCCCTCGGCGGAAAACATGCCGGGCAACGAAGCCTACCGCCCGGGCGACATCCTGCGCTCCATGAGCGGTAAGACCATTGAGGTCCTCAATACGGATGCGGAAGGCCGCCTCGTACTCGCCGATGCGCTCACGTACGCGAAGCGCCTCGCGCCTTCCGTCGTCATAGACGTCGCGACCCTGACGGGCGCCGCGCTCGCGGCACTCGGCCTCTACGCGAGCGGCGTCATGAGCCGGGACGACGAACTCGCAGCGCTCCTCACCGACCTCGGCGAAGAATCCGGCGAATACGTGTGGCCGCTCCCGCTCTGGGACGAATACGAACCCGCGCTCATGGGCGGCTTCGCGGACGTCACCAATATCAGTACGGGTGCTTCCGCGCGCTTCGGCGGCGCCATCGAGGGCGGCATATTCCTCTGGCAGTTCGCCAAGGAGCTCGGCTGCCCGTGGGCGCATATTGATATCGCGCCGCGCATGACGAGCGCGCCGGGTGACGAGCTGTCCAAGGGTGCTGCCGGCGCGCCTATCCGTTTGCTGCTACGATTCATAGAAACATGGGAGACCAACCCACGCGCCTCCACGTAACGGACGCCGGCGTCCATCTCAAGACCGACTCGTACGAGGGGCCGTTCGAGCTCGTGCTCGATCTGATCGAGAAGCGCAAGCTCTCGGTGAACGAGCTCTCGCTTGCGCAGGTCACCGACGACTACATCCAGTACGTACGCGGCTCGGGCAAGTTCCCCATGGAGGACGCGGCGCAGTTCATCGGTGTCGCCGCGACTCTGCTCCTCATCAAGTCGAAGTCGCTTATCCCCGACCTCGAGCTCTCCGAAGAAGAGGTGGGCGACGTCGATGAGCTCAAGCGCCGCCTCGCCGAGTACGAGCGCGTCCGCGAGATGATGCGCGAGCTCTCGCGCATCTTCGGCCGCTCGGTCATGGTCTCGGCAGGTGAGCGCACCCCCGAGCCCGTTTTCGCCCCTTCGAAAGATCTCACCCTGCCGCATCTCGCAGGCGCGCTCGGCGATGCGCTCCAGGCGCTCGAGAAGGAGGAGAAGCTGCCGGAAGCTCGCGTCCGTCCCATGGTGACCATCGAGGAGATGATGGACCGGCTCGTCGAACGCGTACAGAAGAAGCTCACCATGTCGTTCAAGGAGTTCGCCGGCGACGCGAAGGAGAAGGTGGAGGTCATCGTCTCGTTCCTCGCGCTCCTTGAGCTCGTGAAGCAGGGGACCGTGGACGCGGCCCAGCACGAGACCTTCTCCGACATCCGCATCACCAATACTTCGACCGGCGTACCCACCTACGGCTAGACAGGACTTTTTCCGCCGCCCGCGCCAAGGTAAGATGAATTCACCATGGCGCTTTCTCATTCCGCCCTCCTTGAAGCTGCGCTATTTGCCGCGGGGGAGCCGCTTACGAAGAAGCGGCTGGCCCAGCTGCTTGATATTCCGCCGGAAGAGCTCGCTGCCGCAGCCTCCGAGATGCGCGATGCGCTCGCGAAGCGCGGCCTCGCACTCATCGAGACCAATGAAGAGCTCGAACTGCGCACTGCGCCGGACGCCGCAGCGCTGGTAAAGAAGCTGCGCGAGAGCGAACTGTCCCGCGATCTCGGCAAGGCATCGCTCGAGACGCTTGCAATGATCCTCTACCGCGGCGGCGCGACCCGCGGCGAAATAGACTGGGTGCGTGGCGTGAACTCGGGCGCGGCCATCCGTTCCCTCACCATGCGCGGCCTCATCGAGCGCACCGAGGACGCCACCGACAAGCGCCGCGCACGCTACCAGGCGACCGTTGACGCGCTCGCGCACCTCGGCGTCTCCCGCAAGGAAGACCTGCCGCGCTACGAGGAATTCACCTCCACTATCGCGGAACAGGAAGTGAAAGCAGCCGAAAACACCGACGTATGAAAGCCGCCCAGAATCCCGATCTCGCTGCGCTCATCACCCGGCTCGAACGCCGCCGCAAGATCCGCGCGACCGCAACGACGCTCATGGCGTCCCTCGGCCTCGTTGGTTTCGGCCTCATGATGGTGCCGGTCTTAAGCAGCACCCATGCCGCGCCCCCGGTCGCATCCGTCGAGGCACCGACGACGACACCCGCGCCGAATGCCTACGATGGCGTCCGCCTCATCGGTAAATCCGCTATCGTGTACGACCTCACCACCGGTCAGCCGCTCTACGAGAAGAATGCAGAGCGGCAGCTTCCCCTCGCATCCCTCACGAAGCTCCTCACCACCTACGCAGCGGTGAATGCGCTCGGACCGAACGCGCCGGTCATCATCACCCCGACTGCGGTCGCGCAGGATGGCGACAGCGGCCTCGTAGCAGGGGAGACTTTTGCCTTCCGCGACCTCATGCGCTTCACGCTCGTCGCGTCTTCGAACGATGGCGCCGAGGCCATCGCCGAGGCGGCAGCGCAGAAGAAGGACGTTTCGAATACCGCGCTTCTCGCGGGCGCAGCCGCGGCGGCCGGCCTTACTGACACGTACGCCAATAACGGCACCGGTCTCGACATCAGCCCCACGGTCTCGGGCGGCTACGGCACCGCCGAAGACGTGGCGAAGCTCGCCGGCGCGGTGCTGAAGTCGGCGCCCGATATCGCGGAAGCGACCATTGAGCCGTCCGTCACCATTTCCGATTACCGCGGTACGCTCCATACGCTTCCGAATACCAACCAGGACATCGTCCGCATGCCGGGTCCGCTCCTTTCGAAAACCGGCTACACCGATCTCGCCGGCGGCAATCTCGCGGTCGTCTTCGATGCCGGCATCAATCATCCGGTCGCGGTCGTTGTTCTCGGCTCCACCGAGAACGGACGCTTTACGGATGTGGCCGCTCTTGTCTCGCGCACCCTTGATCACTTCGCGCAGGTCGCGCCGTAGCCTATGCTTTTCGACGCCGCCCGTGTGCTCATCCCGTTCGTCGCCGCCTTCGTCATCGGCATCGCGCTGTCGCCGGTCGTCACGAACTACCTCTACAAATACAAGGCGTGGAAGAAGAAAGGCGGGAAAGGGAAGGGTATGGGCGACAGCAACGGCACGC
>CAZVJX010000003.1:0-7792 GCA_964627575.1 uncultured Candidatus Saccharibacteria bacterium | reverse complement strand
CGACGCACTCCATAGCGAACGCGAAGTCTCCACGCCGCGCATGGGCGGTATCGTGGTCTGGGGCGCGACGCTCCTCACCGCGCTCATCGCCATGGCGCTCGCGGAGCTCGGCGATCCCTACACCGGCCTCGACTTCGTGAATCGCGGCCAGACCTGGCTTCCGCTTATGGCGCTCATGGTGGGCGCGCTCGTCGGCCTCTCCGACGACATCCTCGAAGTCACCCGTTCGACCGGCGGCCTCGCGCTCCGGTGGCGGCTCCTCGTCATCGCGCTCCTGTCGGCCTTCAGCGGCTGGTGGTTCTACGCGAAGCTCGGGGTGCACACCGTCGGCGTGCCGTTCGTGGGGCCCGTCGAGCTCGGTCCGCTCTTCATTCCGTTCTTCATGCTCGTGACCCTCGCGCTCTATGCGGGCGGCGTCATCGACGGCATCGACGGGCTCGCGGGCGGCATCTTCGCCATCATATTCATGTCCTACGCGGCCATCGCCTTCGCCCAGAGCCAGATCGCGCTCGCGGCATTCGCGGCGACGGTCGCCGGCGCGCTCTTCGCCTTCCTCTGGTTCAATATCCCGCCGGCGCGCTTCTACCTCTCGGAGACGGGAAGCATGGCGCTCACCGTAGCGCTCGCCATCACCGCGTTCTCCACCGACTCGCTCGGCGACGGGGTAGGCGTCGCGGTGCTGCCGATCATCGCACTCCCGCTCACCGTCACCGTTGCGACCAACCTGCTTCAGATCATTTCCAAGAAGATCTTCAAGCGAAAGCTGTTCCGCGTCGCGCCCATCCACCATCATTTCGAAGCGCTCGGCTGGCCCGCCTACAAGGTGACGATGCGCTACTGGGTCATCACGATCATCGCCGGCATCTTCGGCATCGCCATCGCGCTCCTCAAATGATTCCTATGAAATCCGAAGTTACCATCAGACAAGCATTACCGACCGATAGCTCGGGAATAGTTAACGTTTTATTCGCATCATGGCTCTCCACTTACCCTCCACTGGGCGCAAGTGATATTGCAATTCGTGAATCACTCGGGGAAGAGGATAAGAAAATAGAGCAGTATCGTTCTTACTTGGAGAAACTCGACCCGTCGACCTCTATTGCACTTGTTGCGGAAATTGACGGAAAAATAGTGGGTATTTGTTTCGGCTACAGAACCGAAGCTGATTATCGACTTTCTCAAATATATATAAGCCCGGCATATTTAAAAAAGGGGATTGGAGGGGCACTCATAAAAAGATTTATCGAGCGTGTTGGTGATTCAC
The DNA here is from genome assembly GCA_964627575.1 of uncultured Candidatus Saccharibacteria bacterium. Taxonomy (GTDB): domain Bacteria; phylum Patescibacteriota; class Minisyncoccia; order Phycocordibacterales; family Phycocordibacteraceae; genus C7867-001. The sequence goes on along the minus strand of CAZVJX010000003.1, from coordinate 6,528 downwards.
CTATCAAACTCTCAGTCGCTGCCAACAACAGAAATGCGATAGACTTCTATACCCATTATGGTTTCCAAATTACTCCGGAGAAAAGTGAGTATAAATTAGGCACCCTTCATTCCGAGACTATTTCAGAGAAGGTTATGATCCGACCTGGAAATAAGTGAGGAATATGGTATCACTGTGCGCTAGGGCAGTTGTACCCCTGATATAACGCGAAAGGAGAGTCAGATGCGCACTTACCGGTCCGTAATTGTTCGACCCGACTTCCGGCTCACGAGCCAGAACCCAGGCGAAGGCCACTCAGCGACCGAGGCGCTCATCGCGCCCCGCGTCGTGTCAAAGGAACCTCCGAATTTCCGGCATTACTCGGCGCATCGCGCAGCACCTCAAGCTCGACGTGCATCCGGCCGAAGACCTGTTCGCTGACGTGCAACGTTTCCTCTGGATGGCGGCTCAATCACCTGAACCGTCCATCCCGGCACCGTTAATCGACGACGGGTGGCATGAGTTCATCCTTTTCACGAAGGAATACGAGGACTTCTGCGTCACCCACTGCGGCGGCTTCATGCACCACGAGCCGCACACGGACGCCGTCATCGAGCCGGTCCACATCGACACCCTGAAGCCTACGATCGACCTTATGTATCGGGTCTTCGGGTCGAAACCCAGCAAAAACTGGGACTATATTCCGACCAAGGAACTGCTTGCGGCCTAGTAATTATTCTGGCCCCAGTAATATAGAGGCCCCGTATTGGGGCCTCTTCTATTTATTTATGGAATAGTTCGATGCGGGGTATACTCGTGCACGGACCGAGAGCGCTGGGCATGAGCCTTCGCCCTGAGAGGACAGAATGTTCTCTGACAGAGCCCTCTCGGAAACCAGGGGCCCTCCCGTCTGCACGCGGGAGGGCCTTTTCTATGCGTTAGAATCAATCGTATGAAGTCCCTTTCAGGTGACCGCGTGTTCTCGCTCATCGTCGTCATTCTTACGGTGGGCGGCGCAGCCGTGTTCCTCTCCGCCTCGCTCGGGCTCTTGGCGCGCCAGAACTCGGACCTCGGGCACCTCGCGCTCACGCAGCTCGTGCTCGGGCTCGTACCGGGACTCATCGCGCTCGTGCTCATCCGCTTTATGCGGCCGGACCTTCTCCTGCGCTCGGTCCTGCCGTTCTACCTCTTCTCGTTCCTCCTGACTGCGCTCGTGTTTGTCCCGCATATCGGCATCCATACGAACGGCGCCTCGCGCTGGCTCGACGTCGGCCCGGTTACCGTGCAGCCGGCGGAATTCCTCAAGATGGCGGTGGTACTCATGTTCGCGGCATACCTCGCGAAGATGAAGGCGAAACTCTCGAACCCGCGCTACGGTCTCCTTGGCTTCGGCCTCATCGTCGGCATCCCAGCGGTGCTGCTCATTCTCCAGCCGAACACTTCAACGACGCTCGTGCTCGGCGCGACGACGGTCGCGATGTACCTCATCGCGGGCGCGCCCTGGCGCGATCTCGCCATCATCGCGCTCGTCGCCGTCGTCGCGCTTGCCGGACTCATTCTCATCCGCCCGTACCTCCTCAATCGCATCGAGACCTTCCTCAATCCGTCCGACAACTCGCTCACGAGCGGATACCAGATCCAGCAGTCGCTGATCGCGATCGGCTCGGGCGGTCTTATGGGTCGCGGGTACGGCCAGAGCGTCCAGAAGTTCAATTACCTCCCGGAGGCTGTGGACGACGCCATCTTCGCCGTATACGCCGAAGAGTTCGGCTTCGTGGGAGCCATCGTGCTCGTTCTCCTCTTCCTTGCGTTCGCATCGCGCGGCTTCGCCATCGCGTCGGACGCGAGCACCGCTTTCGGTACCTTCGCCGCGGCAGGACTCACGCTCGTCATTACCATCTCCGCGTTCCTTAATATCGGGGCGATGCTCTCCATATTCCCGCTGACCGGACTGCCGCTCCCGTTCATCTCCCACGGAGGGACCGCGCTGCTGGCGGCCCTTGCCTCCGTGGGCGTCATCCTCAACATCGCCGCGCACCGCACGAAGCGCCGTCACTAGCACGCGTGCTACGATTCACTCGATGAAGATCGTTTTCACCGGCGGCGGAACGGGTGGTCATTTCTATCCCATCATCGCGATCGCGGAGGCTATCCGCGATATCTCGAACGAGCGGCGTCTCCTCGTGCCGCAGATGTACTTCATGGCGCCGCGGCCCTTCGATGAGGAAGCGCTCTACGAGAATCAGATCCGCTTCGTACCATGCCCAGCAGGGAAGATGCGGCGGTATGCGAACTGGCGCAACTACACGGACCTCCTCCTTACCGCCCGCGGCGTCCTCTCCGCCCTCATCTCGCTTTTCGCTCTCTACCCGGACGTCGTCGTCTCAAAAGGCGGCTACACGAGCGTGCCGGTCACGATCGCCGCGAACATCCTCCGCATCCCGGTCGTGGTCCACGAATCGGACGCGAAGCCGGGACGCGCCAATCTCCTTGCAGGCTCGCGCGCAGCGCGCATCGGCATCGCGTTCGACTCCGCCCGCGCCTACTTCCCGAAGCAGGTCCAGGACCGCATCGCGCGCATCGGCATCCCCATCCGCAAGGAGGTCGCGTTCGTGGACGCTGAAGGCGCGGTTGAAGAGCTCGGGCTCGATCGCTCCATCCCGACCCTCCTCATCCTCGGCGGCTCGTCCGGCTCCGTGCGCATCAACCGGACCATCATCGAGGCGCTTCCCGAGCTCGTATCGTTCGCGAACGTCATCCACCAAACAGGGAAGGACAATTTCAAGGAGACGCAGGCGACTGCTGAGGTGGCGCTGGGGAACCACGAGCACAAGAGCCGCTACCACGTCTTCCCGTACCTGAACGCGCTCTCGCTGCGTCGCGCCGCAGGTGCCGCGACGCTTATTATTTCTCGCGCGGGCGCGACCGCCATTTCGGAGATTTCCCTCTGGCACCGGCCCGCCATCCTCATCCCGATACCGGAGGAGATCAGCCACGATCAGCGGACGAACGCATATGCGTACGCCGGAACCGGCGCCGCGACCGTGATCGAGGAAGGGAACCTCACACCGCATGTCCTCACCGCCGAGGCGCGCCGCATCACCTCCAGTCACGACCTCATCGCGTCCATGAGCGCCAAGGGCGCCGACTTCGCCGGAGCCGACGCCGCCCGTCTCATCGCCGACGAAGTGCTGTCCATCGGCTTGTCGCATGAACCCGATCAGTCCCGGTAGTACCTGGAGGAGTTGAAGTTTTTGGAGCGTGCCCGCACTATGACGCTATGACCGTAAGGACCCGTTTTGCACCTAGCCCTACCGGGCTGCTCCACGTGGGAAGCGCCCGCACCGCGCTCTTCGCCTGGCTGTACGCCCGCAAGCACGGGGGTCAATTCGTTCTGCGCATCGAAGACACCGACAAGGAGCGCGAGGTGGAGGGCGCCATCGGCCACATCATCGAGTCGCTCGCGTGGCTGGGACTCACTGCTGACGAGGGTCCGGGTACCGAAGGCACTCACGGTCCCTACATACAGTCCGCGCGGCTCGATATCTACCGCCGTTACGCGGACCAGCTCATCGAAGCAGGCCTCGCGTATCCCGATCCCTATACCGAGGAGGAAGTCGGTGCGCTCCGCGCGCAGGCGGAAGCGGAGAAGCGTCCGTTCCTGTATCGCGAGCACCGCCCCGCAGCCGTCGCAGAATGGGACGGGACGAAGCCGCTGCGCCTCCGAACGCCGGAGATCAAGCGGTACGAGTGGCATGATGCGGTGCGCGGCGACCTCACGGCAGGCGAGGAGGCGCTCGATGATTTCATCCTCATCAAGTCGGACGGCTACCCGACCTACAACTTCGCGCATGTCGTGGACGACATCGAGATGGGCATCACGCACGTGATGCGCGGCGAGGAGTTCATCTCTTCGACGCCGAAGTTCCTCAGCCTCTACGATGCGCTCGATACGGAGCCGCCGGTCTTCGCGACCCTGCCGCCCATCCTCGGCGCGGACGGCACGAAGAAGCTTTCGAAGCGCGACGGCGCGCAGGACGTGCTCGACTATCGGGCGCAGGGCTACCTCCCGGACGCGCTCGTGAACTTCCTCGCCCTCATCGGCTGGAATCCCGGCACCGACCAGGAATTCTTCGATCGGGAGGACCTCATCGCGGCGTTCGACCTGGACCGCGTCCAGAAGAGCGGCGGCGGCTTCAATATCGAGAAGCTGAATTTCCTCAACCGCGAGTGGATGCGCCGGCTCCCGGATGAAGACTTCATCGCGCTTGGCGATCTCGAGGCTCCGAACGAAGCGCGACTCCTCGCTGCCATTCCGCTTCTGAAGGAGCGCGCCTCTACCTTCAAGGAGGCCCAAGATATGCTCGCCGGCGAGCTGTCCTGCCTGTTTACGGCTCCGACGATTGACCCCACGGTCCTTGCCGCTAAGTCCCCGAACGGGAGTGCAAAGGCTCATTTAGAGGCATTTACCGGCCTTATACAGGACCTTCCGGATCTTATTTTCGCCGATACTATCAAGGAGACGCTCATGCCGTACGCCGACGCCATAACGAAGGAAGAGGGGGGCAGGGGAGCCGCGCTCTGGCCGCTCCGGTATGCGCTCTCGGGCCAGGAGCGCTCCCCCGACCCATTCACCCTCATTCACGTCCTCGGCAAGGAGGAATCTCTTGCGCGCATCGAGCGCGCACTCGCTCGGCTGTAAGTCCCGTTTTAGAAATACGTCATATGTCTTACAATGTCGCGTATGCAGGTACGTTCGTTCGTCTTCGCATTTCTCCTGCTCGCGCTCTCATTCCTCGCCGTCGCTCCGTTCGCGACGGGCGTCCACGCGCAAACTACCGACCAGCTGCAGCAGCAGATCGACGATCACAATAAGCAGATTGCTTCCATCGAGGCCGAGATCGCGCAGTACCAGAAGCAGCTCGATGCGCTCGGTACGCAGCATCAGACGCTCGCCACCTCCATCAAGTCGCTCGACACGCAACGGGCGGCCCTCACCGCGAAGATCAAATCCCTCCAACAGCAGATCACGACGCTGAATCTCGAGCTGAAGAAGCTTGCCGGCCAGATTTCGGATAAGCAGCAATCCATCGATCTCAACCAGCGGGCGGTTGCAGAGTCGCTGCGCGACATCGCCATGACCGACGGCACGTCCATCGTCGAGCAGGTGTTCGCCGCGGGCAACGCCGCCGATGCCTGGCAGGCAGTGGATGCGAACATCGCGCTCAACCAGGCGCTCGAGGACCACACGACGCAGCTCGCGCAGGATAAGCAGGTGCTCGCCGACCAGCAGCAGCAGGTGAACGCGACCCAGGCGAAGCTGGTCACCACCACGAAAGATCTCGGTACCCAGAAGCAGGCCGTGGACGTGACGGTGGCGCAGAAGAATCAGCTCCTCACGCAGACCAAGAACCAGGAAAGCAGCTATCAGAGCCTCATCGCCACGAAGAAAGCGCAGGAAAAGCAGTTCGAAGCCGAACTCAACACGCTGCAGAGCCAGCTCAAGTCCGTCGGGCAGGCGGCCATCCCGCACGTAGGGCAGGGCATTCTCGCCTGGCCGTACTCCGCTGCGTTCGCCGCGCATTGCGGGACCATCAAAGGCGCGCTCGGGAACATCTACTGCGTCACCCAGTACTTCGGCAACACGCCGTTCGCCACCGCTAACCCTTCCGTCTATAACGGCATGGGGCACGACGGCATTGATATCGGCATGCCCATCGGCACGCCGGTCATGGCAGCGCTTTCTGGCACCGTCATCGGCACCGGCAATACCGACCTCGCCCGCAGCCCGACGACCGGCGCGCAGTGCTACTCCTTCGGGAAATGGGTCATGGTGCAGCATGCCAACGGTCTCTCGACCCTCTACGCCCACCTCTCCGCGATCAACGTCGCGAAGGGACAGACGGTCGCGACCGGCCAGGTGCTCGGCCTCTCCGGCATGACCGGCTACGCCACGGGTCCGCACCTCCACTTCGGCGTCTATGCGTCCGCGGGCGTGCAGATCATGGACCTCGGCAAGTTCCGCGGCTCGGGCGGCACTCCCTGCACCGACGGCGGCGCCGTGCTTCCGGTCGCCCCGAACAACGCCTACCTCAACCCGATGTCGTACCTCTAGGTGCCGGCGATCTTCGCGTCGCGCGTGCGCCAGAGGACGCGGCTCGCGAAGGTGCGGTAGGGCCGCCACCGCTCGGCGATCGCGAGGTACACCTCTTTGCGACTGCCTTTCGGGATGCCGTACAGCGCTTCCATGGCGCGCACGAGGCCGAGGTCGCCAACTGAGAAGATATCTTCGCGTTCGAGCGAGAACATGAGGAACATCTCGGCAGTCCAGCGGCCGATGCCGCGATGCGACGAAAGGGAAGTGATGGCCTCCTCCTCGGGGAGCCGCTTGAGTTTCCGGAAATCGAGCCTGCCCTCGACGACCGCCCGGGCGAGGGCGCCGGGCAGGTCCCACTCCGGCCCGAGCAGGTCCGCGGTGGAGCCGCCGTGACCGTGCCGGGCGAGCACGACCCGCAGCGGCCCGGTGACGCCGGGCGGGCGGATCCACGA
>CAZVJX010000002.1:0-20947 GCA_964627575.1 uncultured Candidatus Saccharibacteria bacterium | reverse complement strand
CAAGATTGGTAGTTTTCTCAAGTTTTGCTGGCGAAATTGAAAAATAATACTGCAGGCAAGTAAGAACAGCTAATTAGTCCAAGCACGCTAGAGGAAATAATCCACGTCTTTCTTGTAGAGCTTTGCGAGGCGATTCAGACTGATCGCATCAACGCGCAATTCGCCGAGTTCGATTTTGGACACCCAGGATTGGCTGGCTCCAAGCTTCTCTGCTACTTCCGATTGGGTTAGTCCCGCTTCAGAGCGGGCCTCACGAAGGTGCTTCACAAAGGTAGCGTGCTCGTCGGTATAAATCGACTTCTTTCATACCTACAAGGCTCTATTCCATTTTGGGATATTCCAAAATGGAATATTAGTGCTACGTTTGAGCTGTGCAACGAAAGCGGCCAGTGGGTAAGCCCTTCGCAAGACCTCGAATCTAAGCTAGGAACACAAGGGTTAGACCTTAAAAGTTATTAGGGGGGTGCTGCTAAAGGACCATTAGACTCCTTATATAGCTGGGTACAGTACCGGCCCCCGCAACACGAATACGAAAGCGCCCCGAACGGGGCGCTTTTGTCGTACCTGGGGGTAACGCCTTTGCGGTACCGTATACTGGAAATATATAGGTATCCTTCATTTCGCATGGCACTTACAGCAGCAATTGGTACGGGAGTTGATGATGATTCGTTCCTCGCAGGCGCATCCGCATGCCAGACGGCGCTCGGCACTCTGAGCGGGAAGCCTGCAGCCGTTATTGTGTTCGCCTCTTCCAAGTACGACCAGGGAGAGGTCGTCCGCGGCGTGCGCTCCATTGCGGGGGACGCGGTCCTCGTCGGCTCCTCGACCGCAGGCGAGATCACGACGGAAGGCCCCTTGAAGCAGGGTTCGGTCGCGGTGATGGCCCTCTCCTCCGACGACATCAAGTTCTATGCGGGCATCGGGAAGCCGGTATCGGCGAACCCGCATGCGGCCGGCGCGATGGTGGCGAAGGCGGTGAAGGACCAGACGACCGAGGAGCTCAAGTCCTTCGTGATGCTTCCGGATGTGCTAAGCGGCAACGGATCCGATATCGTCCGCGGCGTGCTCGAAGTGCTCGGCGAGCACTTCCCGGTGGTGGGCGGCGCGTCCGGCGATGATTTCGAATTCAAGAAGACCCATCAGTACCTGAACGACACGGCGGAGTCCGACTCCGTGGTGGGTCTCGGCATGACCGGCAACGTGAAGATGGGCATCGGCGTGAAGCACGGCTGGATGCCGGTGGGTGTCCCGATGAAGGTCACGAAGGCGAACGGCAACGTGCTCCAGGAGGTGAACGGCAAGCCGGCCATCTCCGTCTACGAGGACTACTTCGGCGCCGAGGAAGCGGCGAGCCTACGCACCGAGACGCTCGCGAAACTCGCTATCACGTACCCGCTCGGTCTCACGGTCGCCGGCAGCAACGAGCTCCTCATCCGCGACCCCTTGTCGGTAGATGAGGCGGGCTCCATCACCTGCGCGGCGGAGATTCCCGAAGGCGCGGATATTTCCCTCATGGTGGGTTCCATCGAGGAAGCCGTCGCGGTCGCGAAGGAGGCCGCGAAGAACGCGCTCGACCAGCTCAATGGCGAGAAGCCGAAGGCCATCCTCATCTTCAACTGCATCGCCCGCAACAAGCTCTTCGGCGAGCGCTCCGGCGAGGAGATCGCTGCCATCCAGGAAGTGCTCGGGCTCGATGTACCGCTCCTCGGGTTCTACACCTACGGCGAGCAGGCGCCCTTGGGCGGAGAAGTGCGCAACATCAAGCAGTGCAACACCGCCTTCCATAACGAAACGGTCGTCATCGCCGCGTTCGCATAAGCATGGAGACGCAGTCATCTACGACCGGCACCGGGCCGGATGCGCTGCACCAGGAGCTCGAGGACCTGAAGCGCAGCCAGGCCGAGACCGCGAAGCTTCTCATCCGCCGCGACCTTGCGCTCACGCGAGCGAATGAGCAACTGCGCGCGCTCGACAGCGCCAAGTCGGACTTCATTTCGGTCGCGGCGCACCAGCTGCGCACTCCGCTGTCCGCGGTGAAGTGGATCATCAACATGCTCGAGAAGGACGAGTTCGTCTCGCCGGAGGAGCGCACTGACTTCATCGAGAAAGCGGCCGTGAGCGTGGACCGCATCATCCAGCTCGTGAACGATCTGCTTGAAGTGGATCATATCGAATCCGGGAAGACGAAGTTCGTCTTCACGACGGTGGATGTGGGCTCGGTCATCCAGCTGGTCGTGAGCGATCTGCAGAACCAGGCCGATAAGCGCCAGGTGCGCCTCGTGACCGACCTCTTGCCCGGTACCTGGGTCCGTGGCGACGTGGAGAAGCTTCATGCGGTCTTCCAGAACCTGGTTGAGAACGCCGTGAAATACACCCAGGAGAACGGCACCGTGACCGTGACCGTGCGTCGCACGGACGGTACGGTGGAGATCACGGTCATGGATACCGGCATCGGCATCCCGAAGAATCAGATCCCCCGGCTCTTCACGAAGTTCTTCCGCGCGGAGAACGCCATGCGCTTGGACACGACCGGCTCGGGCCTCGGGCTCTTCATCGCCAAGCAGATCGTGGAGCGCCACGGTGGTACCATACGAGTAGCGAGCGAGGAGGGGAAAGGAACCACGTTCACGCTCTCGTTTCCGTACTTCACGGGCGGGGAATCAGTGCAGGATAATTAAAGTAGCATTTCAATTATGCAAACCATTCTTATCATCGAAGACGAGCAGGTGCTGGCGGACGTACTGTCGCAGAAGCTGCGCGGGGTCGGATTCGCGGTCCAGACCGTTCGGGACGGCCAGGAAGGCTTCGACGCCATCCGTGCGGTCCGGCCGGCGCTCGTCATCCTCGACATCTTCCTCCCGAGTTTGAATGGCATCGAGATCCTCGGCAAGAAGCGCCAGGATCCGGAGATCGCCGACATCCCCGTCATCGTGCTTAGCAACTCGCTCCAGCCGATCGAGGGGAAGACGCTTGAATCTCTCGGCGCCATCAAGTTCTTCATCAAGGCCGATCTCCAGCCGGAGGAAATCCTTCGCCAGGTCCAGCAGGTCCTCAAGACGGATGTCGAGCTCAAGATGGCGGCACCGGACGGTTCCACGTTCAACCTCACGGGTCGCCATGTCTTCCTCGTTGAGGACGACGACTTCTTGAGCACCATTCTCACGAACCGCATCGAGGCCGTAGGCGCCCAGGTGACGCACGCTGCCACCGGTGAAGCTGCGCTCGAGAAGCTCGCAGGAGCGAAGCCCGATATCGTGCTGCTCGACATCCTCCTGCCGGGCATCTCCGGCTTCGACGTGCTCGAGAAGCTGCGCGCGGACGCAGCGACCAAGGACCTTCCGGTCGTCATCGTCTCCAATTTCAATCAATCCTCGGATATGGAGCGCGCTCGTTCGCTCGGCGCGTCCTACCTCGTCAAAGCAATGGCGAGCCCGGACGACATCGTGGTCAAGATCGGCGAGACCCTGAAGGCTGCGCAGTCGGCCTAGTCGGGAGCGCCCACCCGGACCCCATGAGCGCTAGCGCCTCCGTCATCGTCACCATTGCGCTCCTCGCGGCGTTCCTCATTCTCATTACGATCTTCAAGTACGCGATCGCGGACCAGTTCCTGCGTACGCGCCTGATGATGAGCGCGTTCTTCCTCTTCGTGCTGTCCACGCTCACGATCTCGTTCGGTCCGTCGGCCATGATCACCCTCCCGTTCTCCATCCCGGCATTCGTGGTCGGTATGGGGCTCGGCTACTTCATCGGCGTGCGCACCGAGCGCCAGAAGATCGTTGCGGAGGGCATTGAGCGGTACATGGACCATTTCTCCCGCATCGAGCCGGAGGACGTGCAGCGCCTCACCTGGTGGAGCATCGTGAACTTCTACTCCGTCATGGGCGGCCTCATTCTCGTGAACCTGATCGGGTTCACGAACATCATCCTTTCCGGATCCCCGACGTTCATCATCATTACGAGCGCCGTAGGTGCGGTGTTCGTGGGCTCCATCGTTCCGTACCTCGGGCACCTCTGGAGCATTCCGCTTACGCGGCGTTCCTAGGGGATCGCGAGCGCGAGGCACCAACCGAGCAATACAACCAGCGAATAGAGAAAGACGCGACGGGCCCAGAGGCGCTCGTCGCTCGAAATATATCCATAGAGGGAAGCACCGATCCATCCGAGGCAGAGCGGAATCATGAGAAGGAGGTACGGTAGGCCGACGGCGCGCACGGCCGGGAGCGCGAGCGCGGCAAGCGCAAAGAGGACCGCGTACACCACCATGAGGAGCTTCGTGCGCTCATGGCCAAGCGCAAGCGGCATGATCGGGAGTCCGGCGGCGCGGTAGTCATCCGCCCGGAAGATGCCGATTGCGAAGAAGTGCGTCATCTGCCAGCAGATGAGGCACAGAAAAAGTACGAGCGCGGCGGCGTCCAGGGTACCGGTTGCGGCGGCGTAGCCGACCAAGGGCGGCACTGCTCCCGAGAACGCGCCGATGATGGTGCTGTAGGGCGTGCGGCGCTTCGCGGGCGTGTAGAGCGCAAGGTAAATGATGACGCCGGCGAGCGCGACGAGCGCGGCAAGCGGATTCGCGAGTCCCATCAGGAGGCCAAAGCCGAGGAGCGCAAGCGTCGCGGCGAACCAGAGGGCGCTTCCGACCGAGATGCGGCCCGCAACAAGCGCACGCGTTTTCGTGCGGTCCATGCGGGCGTCTATGTCGCGGTCAATGATGTTGTTGATTACGCAGGCTGCGCCGATGACGAACAAGAGACCGAGGAGTCCGAGCAGGGGAGAAAGAGCGACGTGATCGCGCGACGCGAACAGGAACGCTGCAAACGCGACCAGTGCGTTCCCGTAGACGATGCCCGGCTTCGCGAGGCGGTAGTAGTCCCGCAGCATCACTTCAGTTCGTTCTGCGGCGCGACGACGCCGTTCTCATAGAGCTGCGTCGTGGTCGGGAGCGGCATGTGGAGGTGCGCGAGATTGTACATGATCCAGAGCGTGCCTCCGACAAGCACGCCGATGATGGCGAACGTGAGCATGAAGACGCCGAGGTTCGCGCTCACGCTCTTGCCGCGCACGAGGTGCAGGAAGAAGACCAGCTGGACCAGGAGCTGCATGACTGCGGCAAGCGCAACCGCGCCGACCGCGTAGCTGCCGAGCGAAGAGGCGGCCCAGAACGCGAAGAAGGTAAGAAGCACCGACAGCGTGAAGCCCACGACATACGATGCGAACGTACCGTGCGGTTCCGAGGAAGGGGCGGGGACGTTCGTCATAGGGATAGGGTACCGAACAGGTACACGAAGGAGAAGATGCAGATCCAGACGATATCGAGGAAGTGCCAGAAGAGGGAGAAGGCAAGGAGGCCCGACCGGGTGCGGTCGACGCCACGCACCGCGATATGGAGCATGAGGGCGACGAGCCAGACGGAGCCGAGGAGGACGTGGAGTCCGTGGGTGCCCACGAGCGTGAAGTAGGAAGAGAGGAAGGCGCTCTGCTGCCAGCCGTGACCGCTTGCCACAAGACCTCCGAACTCATGGACTTCCATGCCGACGAAGGAAAGACCGAGCGCGAGCGTCGCGGCAAGCGCGGCCCAGAGGCCTATGCGATTGCCGAGGCGCGCGGCGACGAGCGCGAGGCCGCAGGCGAAGGAGCTCCCGAGCAGCAGCAGCGTCTCGATGAGCACGAACGACGGATCGAAGAGCTGGGCGCCCGACGGGCCGCCGGCAGTTTCCGTGTGGAGCACCGCGTACGCCGCGAACAAGGACGCGAAGAGCACGCAGTCGCTCATGATATAGACCCAGAAGCCGAACGGAATGTTGCTCTCGTGCTTCATACGGTACGGTGGCGTGCCTCGAGCGCCTCTATGGTGGCGGCCGGCACGAGGTACTCGGTCTCCTCCACGAACGAGCGGACGATGAGGGTGACGAGGACGCCGACGAGCGCGATGGGCAGGAGCCACCAGATATGCCAGATCATCCCGAAGCCGAATAGGAAGGCGCAGCCGGCAATGATGAGCCCGATGCTGCTACTTTTGGGCAGGCGAATGTCCTCGTAGGGCTTTGTCGGCTGCGGTCCCTGCTGCTTCATGAGCCAGAAGGCATCACGGCCGCCAACAGCGGGGATGTGCGCGAAGCTATAAAACGGAGCCGGCGAAGCGACCGACCACTCGAGCGTACGGCCGTTCCAGTAGTCGCCAGTCGTGTCCATCCTCTTGCCGCGCTCGAAGATGCTGACCGCAAGCAGCAGGAGCTGCACCGCAACCGCAAGCGCGATGATACCCGCGCCGATGGCGGCGAGGACGAGGAGCGGATGGTAGGGGCTCGCGAGATCCACGAAATCGAGGCGCCGCGTCATACCCATGAGGCCGAGGACGTAGAGCGGGATGAAGGCGACCGCGAAGCCGGTGATCCAGAGCCAGAACGCCGCCTTGCCGAGCGCCTCATGGAGTCCGAAGCCGGCGATCTTGGGAAACCAGTAAGCGAGCCCGCAGAAGTAGCCGAAGAGGACGCCGCCGATGACCATGTTATGGAAGTGCGCGACGAGGAAGAGGCTGTTATGGAGCTGGAAGTCGGCGGGCGGCACCGACAGGAGGACGCCGGTCATGCCGCCCAGGATGAAACTGAAGAGGAAGCCCATGAACCAGAGCATGGGCGTCGTGTAGCGGATGCGGCCGCGGAACATGGTGAAGAGCCAGTTGAATACTTTGACGCCCGTCGGAATGGCGATCGCCATCGTGGCGATGCCGAAGAACGCGTTCACGTCGGCGTCGGCGCCCATGGTGAAGAAGTGATGCACCCAAACGCCGAAGGAGAGGATGGTGATGCCTGCGGTCGCGAAGACCATGGAGGTGTAGCCGAAGAGGCGCTTCTGCGCGAAGACCGGCACGATTTCGGAGAAGATGCCGAAGGCCGGTAGGATAAGGATATAGACCTCGGGATGCCCCCAGGCCCAGATGAGGTTCACGTACATCATGGCGTTGCCGCCCGCGTCCATGGTGAAGAAGTGCATGCCGAGTACGCGGTCCAGCGACAGCATCGCGAGCGTGCCGGTGAGGATGGGGAAGGCGAAGAGGGCGAGCAGCATCGCCGCGAGCACCGTCCACGCGAAGATCGGCATACGCATCAGCGTCATGCCGGGCGCGCGCTCGCGCAGGATGGTGACGATGAAATTCACGGCGGCGAGAAGGGTGCCGATGCCGCCGATCTGGAGCGCCCAGATGTAGTAATCCACGCCCACGCCCGGGGAGTAGGCGAGCTCGGACAGCGGCGGGTAGGCGAGCCAGCCGGTCGCCGCGAAGGAACCGACGACGAGCGAGAGGTTCACGAGCACAGCGCCCGTCGCAGTGAGCCAGAAGCTGATGGAATTGAGGAGGGGGAACGCGACATCGCGGGTGCCGAGCTGGAGGGGGAGGATGCAGTTGATGAGGCCGAACATGAACGTCATCGCGACGAAGAAGATCATGATGGTGCCGTGGGCCGTGAAGATCTGCGCGAAGTGGTCGGGGGACAGGTACCCGGAGCCTGCGCCTAGGGCGACCGCCTGCTGGCCGCGCATCATGAGCGCATCAATGCCGCCGCGCAAGAGCATCAAGGTCGCGAGCACGAGGTACATGACCCCGATTTTCTTCGCGTCCAAGGAGGTGAGCCACTCGGTCCAGAGCCACTTCCAGCGGCGGGTGACGGTGAGAAGGATGAAAACGATGAGACCGCCGCCGACGACCGTCAGCTGGCCGAAGGTCTCGACGGGACCATGAATGAACGCGGCGGGCGTAAGGAGACCGAACATACTAGTGCATATCCATGCCCCTCATGTCCATGGAGGAGCTCGCCATGTACGGCATGAAAGAGTTCACGATGTCTTCGAAGGTCTCGGTCACGCTTCCATAATACGCGACCGGACCCGCATCGCTCGGCTGGCGGAGCGTCGCATACGCGCTCGGAGTAAGGGCAGCGCCGGATGCGTGCGCCTGCGCAACCCAGGCGTCGAAATCGCCGGCGCCCATCGCGCGAGCGGTGAACTGCATCTGCGCGAAGCCGTCGCCGCTGTAGTTGGCCGAGCGGCCGGGGTAGTCGCCGGCAGCGTCCGCTTCGAGATGGAGCACGGTCGTCATGCCGGTCATCGCGTATTCCTGCCCCCCGAGCGCGGGAATCCAGAAGGAGTTCATCGGCGCGTCCGCCGTGATGCGGAACTCGACCGGGCGGCCGACCGGGAGCGCCACTTCGTTCACGCTCGCGACACCCTGGTCGGGATAGATGAAGAGCCACTTCCAGGGGAGGGCCACCGCCTCGATGACGATCGGAGGCTCCGCGCTCACGAGAGGTTTTGCCGGGTCGAGCGCATGCGTGCCGGTCCAGGTGAGGGCCGCGAGCACCAGCACGATCTCGAACGGCACGGACCACCAGATCAGCTCCTCCATTTTCGACTGCTCCCACTCGGGGGTGTAGGTCGCGCGGGGATTGCTTTCGCGGTAGTGCCAGGCGATGAAGATGGCGAGCAGGATGACCGGCACGACCACGATGAGCATGAGGAAGACCGCGCGCATCATGAGATTGCGCTCCGCGACGCCGACGACGCCGGCCGGGAAGAGAAGCGGGAACGGATTCCCGTGCGCGAGCACGAGGAGCACCAGCACAAGATCGCAGACCGCGATGCTGATGAGCGCGACGAGAGGAAGAGGCTTCATGGATGCATGTTCAGTATAACGCGGTGTGCACCCCTGCGGCGCCGCTCGCTCTCAAGCGGGACTATACTGAAACCATATCCGCTCACGCACGCTCATCATGCATACCAAACTCCGCGAGATCGCGAAAATAGGCACCGGTCTCTTCCTCGCCGACCTCGTTGGCGTCCTCTGGTTCGGCACCGCCGG
This sequence comes from uncultured Candidatus Saccharibacteria bacterium, assembly GCA_964627575.1. Classification (GTDB taxonomy): domain Bacteria; phylum Patescibacteriota; class Minisyncoccia; order Phycocordibacterales; family Phycocordibacteraceae; genus C7867-001. The sequence continues at coordinate 12,096 of CAZVJX010000002.1, read as the reverse complement.
GTTCTTCCCGCTCACGATGCTCGGCGTCACCTGGACCGCGAGCGCCATCCTGCCCATCGCGCTCTTCGATGTCGCCGTCATCCTCCTGCTTGCGCACTGGGGATGGAACATGAAGCTCCCGATCGCTTCGCCCTCCGAGCGCGCGCTTCTCCTTGTCGCGGGAACGGTCTTCCTCGCGGTCGCGCTCGTGCATCTGGCGCGTCTCGCGTTCGGCTGGGAGGTCGCGCTCGGCGATTTCGCCGTTCCGCTCTGGCTCTCGTGGATCGGGGTCGGCGTCACCGGCTACCTCTCCTACTCGAGCTACCACTTCGCGCTCCGGACCGCGCGGAAGTAGGGGAATCCGGACGCCGCCGTTCACGCTCGCTTAAGTGCGCGCGCGGTACAACGGTAGGTCTATGACTACCCGCCGCTCGCGCACATTGCTGCGCATTTCCTCTCCCGTGCTCATCGTCGCGCTTGCGGCGCTCATGCTTCCGTATGCGCCCGCCGAGGCGGCGGTCTCGTCCTGGCAGCAGAAAGGCATCAGCTATTACCCGTACAGTTCGACCGACTACGCGAGCGCCGGCTTCCATACGACGGTGGATCACTACAAGAGCCTGGGCGTGAATACCATTACGCTCGTCATCCCGATCTACCAATCGAACACCGGCTCGACCGACATCGCGCCCGGCGGCAACACGCCCACCGACGCCGCCCTCGCTTCCGGCATCGAGTACGCGCATGCGCAGGGGCTCAAGGTGATGCTCAAGATCCATATTGATCCGTACAGCGGCGAGTGGCGCGCGAATATCTATCCGAGCGACCGCGATACCTGGTACCGCAACTATCTGGCGCAGCTCCTGCATTACGGCCAGATCGCGCAGAACGAGCATGTCGAAGCGTACACGCTCGGCACCGAACTCATTTATATGGCTTCGGCCGCCATCAATCCCGATAACACCGAGCGTTGGCAGAATATGATCGCGCAGGTGCGCAAGGTCTATACCGGCCTCGTCTCCTACGATGCCAACTGGGGCAGCAACACCTATACCGGCGAAGCGCCGAACATCGGCTTCTGGTCCTCCGTGGACTTCATCGGCATTTCCGCGTACTACCCGCTCTACGGCGACGCCTCGGTACAGCAGGACAAGAGCGGCTGGGCGGGGGTCGAGAGCAGCGAAATCGGTCCCCTGCATGATCGCACCGGGAAGCCCGTCGTCTTCAGCGAGATCGGCTACCGCAGCGTCAACGGCGCGAACCAGGCGCCCTTCGATTCGGGGACGAACGCACCGTACAACGCGCAGGTGCAGGCGAACGCGTACGAAGCGCTGTTCGAGTTCTGGGATCAGTACCCCTGGATGCAGGGCGCCGACTTCTGGTACGCCAATTCGAACCCGAACGCGGGCGGCGCCGGCGATACCGACTACCTGATCTACAACAAACCGGTGGAGCAGAACGTGCATACGTGGTTCGGTAGCGGAAACACCGGAACGACGACGCCACCGCCCGGTCCCGCGGCTACCTGGAGCATGAGCGGCAGCTCGAACCCCGCGCAGCCGACCGTGAACCAAGCGGTGACGTCGACCGTGACGGTGACCGATACGGGCGGAGCGGCGAGCGGCATGAACGTGGACCTCGAAACCTACGATCCCTCGGGTCAGCGCCTCGCGCAAAAAATCTACGCTAACCAGAACTTCTCCGCGGGGCAGGGCCAAAGCTATACGGTCGGGTGGACTCCGGCGGCAAGCGGCACGTATACCGTGAAGACCGGCATCTTCGACAGCGCCTGGAATCTCGCGTTCTGGAATGACCGCGTCACGACCGCGACGGTCGGGACGAGCGGAGGTGGCGGTGGGGGAACTACGACACCCCCCTCCGGGGGTACGCCTGCGACCTGGACGAGCTCGGGCTCGGTCACGCCGGGCACGGTGAACGTTGGCTCCACCGCAGCGCTCTCGGCAACGGTGAACGACACAGGCGGCGCAATCGCCGGCACGAACATCGATCTGGAAGTCGCGGACCCGCAGGGCCATCAGGCGTTCCAGAAAATCTATCCGTCGCAGAACTTTTCGGCCGGGCAGTCGCAGACCTACACCGGTTCCTTCACGCCGGCAGCGGGCGGCACCTATACCTTCAAGCTCGGCATCTTCGATAGCGCCTGGAAGCTCCTCTCCTGGAACGATGCGGTCGCCACGCTCGTCGCGGGCCAGCCGAGCGGCGGCGGAGGGGGAGGGACGACCACGCCGCCGTCGTCCGGCACCATCGATCTCTGGTGGCCGACCAATGGCGCGACCATCTCCGGTACGCAGCCCTTCAAGGTACTCCTCGAGAACGCGTCCCTCGGCAGCTACTCGATGTACTGGCAGGTAGACGGCGATCAGCAGAACCTTATGTCCGATAGTCAGACCGACGCCCCGCATAAGGAATCGCTGGTGGATGTCTCGGGCTGGAGCTGGAAGGGGAATGGTCCGTACACGCTCACCTTCACTGCGAAGGGCGGGAACGGCGCCACCCTCGGCCAGATCTCCTCTTCCATCTACGTCGCGCACTAAGCGCAACCCGAAAAGCCGCGCCGCTTCTCTAAGCGGCGCGGCTTTCCCATATCAGGATGCGCGATCGCTATGCCGCCTGCGTTCGTGCGGCTGTCCGCCGGCGCGTGCTCACGCGAAGGGCGACGAAGGAGAAGGCGAGCCAGAGAAGCAGGAGGAGGAGCGCAGCAGCAGGGTACCGGATATCAACGGGGAAGCTGCCGAGCGACGGCGCCTGGCTCGCGAGGTACGGCACGTAGGCGATGAGGGAGCACGCGACCACCACGATCGGAACGAACCATTGCTGCGGCCACGCGAACGCGAGGATGACGGCGAGGATGTCGGCGAGGAAGAAGTACCGCTCGTGCATGCGCGGAAGAAGGTACGGCGCCGCGAGTACCGTGACGAGCGCGATCGTCATGAATTCCCGCATGCTCATAGCAAGGAGTCGCCGCGCCACATAGATGATGATCGCGAGCGAGACGGCGAGTGCGGCTCCCAGTCCCGCATAAAAGAGCGGGGTAGCGTTCGCGGAAAGCGAGAGCTTCTCCACGAACGCGTACCAGGAGGGCGCCGAGAGCGTGAGCCACGGGTACTCGCCGGACTGCTTAAGGTAGATGAGTCCCCAGTAGGTGGGACTGCCGCCGGCGAGCACTGCCGGCACGATCGAGAGCAGGAAGACCGCGGGCACGACGAAGAGGTACGGAAGCGTGCGCCATCGCGCGAGCAGGTAGCCGATGAAGACCGGCGCGAAGAACACCGCCTGCAGCTTGAACGAGACCGCGACGCCGAACGCAATCGCGGCCGCCAGCGGCCGCCGTACCAACAGGTAGTAGAGGCACGCAACGACCATCGCGGCATAGAGGGAATCCGATTGCCCCCACAGGGCGCTGTTCACGAGGACGGTCGGAAGGGAAAAGGCGACCGCGCCTGCGAGGAAGGGAAGGCCCGGCCCGGCCCGGAACGCATCCTTCACGATGCGGTAGATATACCAGGCGAGTACGGCGTCGAAGATACAGGACAGTGCCTTGATGGAAACGAGGCTCGGAATGGGAAGGTACCCGAGGAGCTTCAGCAGGTAGAGGTACAGCGGCGCGTAATCCGCGAACGGCGACGTGAACACACTCCAGCCGTTCGTCGCAAGCGCCAAGAACCAGTGCGAAAGAAATCCCGCATAATCGCTCGTGACGAACGGGAACGCGAGTACCCGCAGCACGAGCGATGCCCCTATCAATACGACACCGGTCGCATACCACGGAAACCTATCCCGTTCCTCCATATCGTCCGCCAGTATCCTCGAGGTCCGCAGAAGAAGCGATGAATATCACCGTTCAGGATTACTTAATGCGGGGCTGCGTATCATCGCGATACATGAAGCACATATCCCTCACCATCTTCTTCCCCGCATATAACGAGGAGGCGAATATCGCCGAATCCATCGAACGTACGTTGAAGGTGGTGGAGGAATCGCCCTTCATCGGCGAGAGCGAGATCCTCGTCGTGAACGATGGCTCCTCGGACGGCACCGCTTGGGAAGTCGAACGGCTCGCCCGCCAGTATCCGATGGTGCGGCTCATCAATCACCGGGCCAATAAAGGATACGGTGCATCGTTGCGCACCGGCATCCGGGCCGCACGCATGGACTACGTGTTCTTCACTGACGCGGATCTGCAATTCGACATTCTCGAGCTGCAGAATCTGCTGCTCCACCTCGAGGAATACGACGCGGTGATCGGCTACCGCGCGCCGCGTCGCGACCCGTTCATGCGGCTTCTCAACGCCAAGGTGTGGAACCTCCTCAACCGCATCCTGTTCGGTCTGCGGGTGCGGGATATTGACTGCGCGTTCAAGATCTTTCGGCGCGAGCTCGTGCAGCAAATGGCCCTCGAGTCCCACGGTGCGATGCTCTCGGCCGAGCTCCTCATCCGCCTGTCGCGCAAGTCGGTACCCATCAAGGAGATTCCGGTCACGCACCTGCCCCGGACCCGGGGCTCGGCGACCGGCGCCAAGCCCGCCGTCATCCTGCGCGCGCTCGCCGAGATGATGCGGCTCTACCGCGGCGACCTCGGCCTCACGACGCAGAAGCAGCTGCTCCGGTTCGCGGCCGTCGGTGTGGTCAATACGCTCCTCGACGTGTTCGCGTACTTCGTGCTCACGCGCGGGACGTTGTACTTCGCTGCGCATCTGAACGAAGCGAAATTCGCCTCCTTCATGCTCGGCACCGTTTCCTCGCTCGTGCTCAACCGCACCTGGACGTTCAACATGAAGACCCGGCCGACGGTCCTCGAAGTGGTCCGGTTCTACGCGACCGCCTCGCTCTCGGTGATCGTGAACGTCGCGCTCATGAACGCGCTCCTCTCGATGGGTCTGTACGACCTCATCGCTCTCGGGATCACCACCTGCGCCACGTTCGCCGCCAACTTCATCCTGTCAAAATTCTGGGTATTCCGTCCCCCCGAGGGGGCGGTGGGCTCGCTTGTTTACCGGTAATCTCGCTCATTCTTTGTTGTTGCTATGAAGCTCGCCACCCGTGCCGTGCTTGTTGTTCTCATCATTATCGCGCTTGGATGCGCTGGAGCGCTCCTGTACCTCGGGCTCGGCAAGGGCCAAGTTCCACTCACGTTCTCGCCGACGCAGGTGCTCGGCGCTACCTGGCTGACCTACAAGCAGACGTACGTGGATCCGTCGGGGCGCACGATCGATCCCTCCCGCGGCAGCATTACCACGTCGGAAGGGCAGAGCTATACCATGCTGCGCGCGGTATGGACCGACGACAAGAAGACGTTCGACACGACGTGGAATTGGACGCGCGAGAATCTCCAGCATGGCGGCGACCATCTCTTCTCCTGGCTCTATGGGAAACGGGCGGATGGAACGCTCGGGGTGCTCACCGACCAGAACGGCAACGTCTCCGCGGCCGACGCGGACCAGGACATCGCGCTGTCGCTTGCGTTCGCGTACGCGCGCTGGCAGGACCCGGCGTACCTCACCGCAGCGAAATCCATCGTGAGCGACATCTGGGCGCGCGAAGTGGTCATGGTGAACGGCACGCCGTATGTCGTTGCCGACGATCTCGAGAAAAGGCTCACGACCCGGATGGTCGCGGTGAATCCTTCCTATCTTGCACCCGCCGATTACCGCGTCTTCGCGCTCATCGATCCCACGCACCCCTGGGAGAAGGTGGTAGACAGCTCCTACGACCTCATCGGCAAGAGTCTCACCGCGCCACTCGACACCGGCAAGAGCGCGGGCGTGCCGCCGGACTGGGTCGGGCTCGATACGCGGACCGGGGGGCTCGAGGCGCTCACCGGCGCGACCGCCTCGACGACGACCAACTTCGGCTTCGATGCGATGCGGGTGCCGTGGCGGCTCGGTCTCGATTACCAGTGGTACGGGGACCCGCGCGATGCGCAGCTGCTGTCGCAGATGACCTTCCTTACCTATACCTGGAACAGCGCCTCGGCCATCGGCTCCGTGTACGCGCATGACGGGAGCCCGGTGAACCCGAGCCAGAGCTCCGCGCTCTACGGCGGCACGCTCGCGTATTTCGCGCAGGCGGACCCGGGGAACGCCCGCGCCATCTACGGAAAGAAGCTCCTCGCGCTCTACAACCCCGACATCAATACCTGGAAAAGCCCGCTCTCGTACTACGACGATAACTGGGTCTGGTTCGGCATTGCCCTCTACCAGCACCTCCTGCCGAACCTCGCCGCAAGCGTGCCGCCCGCACTGTGGCAATAATTTCTTCTTATCTTCATCCTTGTATGCGTACCTTGAATCCCATGCCCCGTACCGCTGAACGAACCCACGATATCCGCACAGAATTCCTGAAGACCTCCTCGCCTCGGTCATTACTCGCACTTAATGCTATCTTCGCGCTCGCGTACTTCGCCGCGCTCATCTTCCTCTTCCCGCGCGGCAATACGGTGCTGTTCTGGTTCCTCATCGGCGGGGAGGTGTTCCATGTCTGGCAGGTGCTCACGTTCATCTATACGGTATGGGATACGCAGTACCTGCCGGAGAAGCGGCGCGGCATCACCGCGCCGGTGGACGTCTTCATAACGGTCGCGGGAGAACCTTCCGCTATCGTCGAGGAGACGGTGACGGCCGCGACGCGGATGGAGTACGACGGGCCGGTCGCGATCCATATCTTGAACGACGGCTACGTGGCGAAGAAAGACAACTGGCGCGATGCCGAGGACATCGCTCGCCGCCTCTCGACGCCCGAACGGCCGGTCGCCTGCATCACGCGCACCACGCCGGGGGGCGCTAAGGCCGGGAATATCAACAATGCGCTCTCGCTCACGCATGCGCCCCTGGTCGCGGTCTTCGATGCGGACCATGTCCCACACGCCGATTTCCTCCAGAAGACCGTGCCGTACTTCACCGATGAGATGGTCGGGTTCGTGCAGACGCCGCAGTTCTATAAGAACTACGCACGCAACTACCTGACGCAGGGTTCCTGGGAGCAGCAGGAACTCTTCTTCGGCGCCATCTGCCGCGGCAAGAACCGACTCAACGCCGTCCCGATGTGCGGGACTAACATGGTCATCGCGCGTACGGCGCTCGAAGCCGTAGGCGGAATGTGCACCGAATCCATCGCGGAGGACTTCGTGACCGGCGTCTTCATGCATGCCCGCGGCTACCGCTCGGTGTACGTCCCGGAGGTGCTCGCAGAAGGGCTCGCGACCGAGGACCTGCTCACGTACTCCAAGCAGCAGTTCCGCTGGGCGCGCGGCTCGCTCGACGTCTTCTTCCGTTACAATGTGCTCTTCATGCGGGGCCTCACGCTCACGCAGCGCATCCAGTACCTCGCCTCCATCAGCTTCTACTTCTCGGGCATCATCGTCGCGATCGACGTCATGCTCCCGCTCATCTTCCTCTACACGGGTCTCGTGCCGATCAATGCGTCCGGCATGCTGCTCGCCGCCGTGTTCCTGCCGTACCTCCTGCTCACGCTCCTGGTCGTGCAGCGGGTCTCGAACCATACGTTCACGTATCCCTCGCTCGGCTTCTCGCTCGGCTCCTTCTGGATACAGGTGCAGGCGAACCTCGCCGCCATACTGCGACTCCGTACCTCGTTCAGCATCTCCTCCAAAGCGCAGCTCTCCGGGAATTTCCTTCCGCTCGCGATGCCGCACATCCTCTATATCGTGCTCGCGGCGGTAGGGACGCTCGTCGCGGTCTGGCGCGAAGGCCTCTCTTCCTCGCTCATCAACAACCTCGCCTGGATCGTGCTCGATATCTCCATCTTCGTGCCGTTCATCCGCGCGGCGCTGCCGCAGCGGCGCGCGGAGTCCGTGGCACGGCACGCGCAGCCCGCACCGCTCGTCGAGGGCGTATTCCAGACGCTGTATGGACGCACGAGTCAGTAGCCTCGCCGAGGCGTTCCCGATGCGCGCCGTGATCATCCTCGCGGGCATGGTGTGCGCGGCGACGCTCTTCTCGCTCTTCTTCCTTCCGCAATCGCTGCGGCTCGATGAATCGCAGAGCCTTTGGGAGACGAGTCGCAGCCCGGCCGCGATCCTTTCCACCGTCGCGGAAGACGTGCACGTGCCGCTCTATCATGAGCTGCTCCATTGGTGGCGCAGCGTCGTAGGCGATTCGGTCTACTCCGCCCGCGTGCTCTCGCTCATCTTCTTCCTCGCCGCCATCCCTGCCATCTATCTGCTCGGCGCCACCATCTACGGGCCGGCCACCGGGCTCTTCGCGGCGTTCCTGTTCCTCCTGTCGCCATTCATGAACTGGTACGCCAGCGAGATACGCATGTATACGATCTTCGCGTTCATGGCCATCCTCAACCAGTACTTCTTCGTCCGGCTCCTGCGGCAGGACGCCGATAGCGCGTGGGTAGGATTCGGCATCACGGCGGTGATCGGGATATACGTGCACTATTTCTTTTTCCTTCTCTTGGCGGCTGAAGGACTCTTCTTCCTGCTGCGCCGGAACCGGTTCGGTCCGCATGCGCTCTCGCGCATGCTCATCATCGCCGGGGTGGTCGCGCTCTCGTTCGCGCCCTGGGTAGCGTACGTGCTCTACGAAGGCCAGGCGCAGAACCAGCAGCCGCAGCTGCCGATCCCGACTACCATCAATCTCTTCAGCGTCTTCTCGCAGTTCCTGCTCGGGTTCCAGGTGGACCCGGTGAATACGGTCTTCCTCTCGCTGTGGCCGCTCATTCTCATCGTCGCGTTCCTCGCGCTCCGCCGCCGCGCATCGGCGCGCCTCGAAACGGACTTCCTCACGATCGCCGTCGTGGTGCCGGTCGCCGCCGCCTTCCTCATCAGCTTCTTCGTGCCGCTCTTTGTCTCGCGCTACCTCATCTTCGTCGCGCCCGCGCTCTACCTGCTCATCGCGCATATCTTCTCGCGCTACCCGGGGGCGGGGAAGTGGATCGCGGGCGGCGCGCTCTCGGTGCTCATGGCCTCCATGCTCGTCGTGCAGGTGGCGAGCGCCGCCACGCCGGTGAAAGAGGACTACCGCGACGTCGTGGACTATCTGACGGCGAATGCGCATCCGCAGGATGTCATCATCGTCTCGGCGCCGTTCACCATCTATCCCATCGAGTACTACTACCGGGGCGCAGCGGCCCTCGACACGCTTCCGGAATGGGACCGCTACGCGCACGGCGCGATACCGGGCTTCGATGCAGCGACCCTGCCGGCGCAGGTGGCGGATGAGACCGCAGGGGCGAACTACGCGTGGCTCGTCCTCTCGTACGACCAGGGCTACCAGAAGCAGATCCATGATTACTTCGAGGGGCGCTATGCGCGCGTGTACCAGCACACCTTCTCGCAGGGGCTGACGGTGTACGCCTACAAGATCCGCTACGATACGCCGCTTTCGAAACTCCCCGTTGCTACCTCGACTGCCGCGACTACGACAACGGCAACGACCACGGCCCGCTAAGGGTCGTGGTCGTTGTACGGGAACGAGGGTCAACTAGTGCTGCGCGTTCTTCACGAGCGAGAGCGCGTAGTCGGGCCACCAGGTTCCTGCGGAGGGGCCGCCGTTACAGGAGCCGTCCGACTCGCCCGGCGTCTTCACCCACAGGTAGGCGTCCACGCTTCCGCTATTGGTCTGGGTCGTCGGGAGCGTACCGATGGCGCGTCCCGTCGCGTTGCACCACTCGCCGTTGCTGCCGTTGCCGTTGCGCGACGTATCAATGACGAAGTGCTTGCCGCCGACGCCCGAGCTGATCGCGAGACCGAAGGTCGTTTCCGGCGAGGTCGCGTCATAGTTCGAGACGTTGAGCGCGAAGCCGTCGGCCGCGGCGATGTTGGCATGCGAGAGGCGTCCGGCCATGTCGCTTGCGTCCACCCAGCCCGCGTGGCCAGCATCGAGGTAGACCTTCGTGTGGGCGCCTTGCTTGAGGATGGTGACCGCCTTGGCGAGGAGGTCGTAGCGGGTGGCCTGATCAGCCTGCGAGAGACAGCTCATCTGGGAAAGCGCATCCGGCTCGAGGATCACGACTGCCGAATTACTGCCGATGCCGCTCGCGAACGAAGAGATCCAGGAAAGGTAATCGGAGGTACCGCCGGCGGAGTAGCCGCCACAGTCACGGTCCGGGATGTTATAGGCTACGAGCGTTGCGGTCTTGCCGGCGCTTGCTGCCGCACCGACGTACGAGGAGACCGCGGAGCGTACATCGCCGCTCCATCCGCCGAACCACTTCGCAGTCGGGGCGCTGGCGAGGGTGCGCATGAGCGCGGCGTCCGACGGGCGGCTTGAGGCCCAGGCGTTCGCCTGCTGCGCGGCGCTCGAATTCGGGTCCGTATAGAAGGACGAATTGGAGAGGCCGACAGAAGCAGGTGCGGGTTGCGGGGCCGGCGTCGGGGAGGGGAGCGTCGAGGGCGCGGCGACGGCCGTCGCGCCTGCAGGAGCGTTAATGAGCACCGGCTCGCTGTACGTCGCGATGACATTGTTGGCGCCGTCCTTCGCCGTGAAGGTAAGGGTATAGACGCCCGAGGACTCCCAATGCCAGCCCGAGACGTCCACCGGAGCCTCCTTATGCGGAGAGCCGGAGGAGACGCTCGACATGACGTTCTGCGCGCCGCCGTCCACCTGCCAGTACATGGTGTAGGAGTCAACGCCGCGATCCGGCACGTCGGCCTTGAACGGCTGGGAGCCGCCCACCGTCGAGCCCTTGGTCGGCCACCAGACAGTAATAGAGTCGCCAGCGGCGGGAGCGGAGCTCGTGGGAGCGGGTGCGGACGCCTGCGCGCTTGCCGTCGAGGCTGCGCTACCGGAGGTAACGACTGTGGCCTGCGCTGCGGATGCACCGGCGCCCACGTAGATGTTCACGGTCTTCGAACCGAGGTTCTGACCGTTCTGCTTGGCGACGAAGGTGATCGCGTAGGGACCTTGGCCCTTCCAGCTCCAGCCGGACACATCCACCGATGCCTCCTTATGCGGGTAGTCGGTAGTGGACGTCTGCATGGGGTTCAGCTGGCCGCCGTCCACCTGCCAGTACATATCATAGGTAGAGACGTCCGCGCCTTCGACGAGCGCCTTGAAGGGCTGCGCGCCGGTAAGGTGCGCGCCTTCCGAAGGCCACCATGCGTTGAGTGGAGTCGCCGCTTCGGCGAGAGGAGCGACGCTGAATGCGAGCGAGGATGATGCGATTAGGATAACCGAGCTAACGAGCTTTATGAAGAATCGATGACTAAGTGACTTCATCCGGGCTAACGTACCGAACCTCACGCGCGAGCGCAAGAGCAAAAAATTCATTTTCGACTCACAGTCCGGATGGCCGCGCAAGCGGCGCAATAAGCGACCGCGCCGCTACGCGGTATGCGCGCGGTGCCGCTTCACGATGCGCCACTCGCGCCAGATGAAATACATCACGATGAGGTCGAAGATCGTGATGCCTGCGACGATGATCGAATGATCGGTAAGGATCTGGTAGCACTGGTACAGGACGAAACCGCCGAGCACGAGGAGCGATGCTGGATACGCCCAAAGCCTATCCTTGAGGAGCGACCAGATGAGCCAGGCCTTGATGAGTCCGCGCGAAATGAGATAGGCCGCGACAAAGGTCACGGCGCCGGTCGTGTAGTTCCCGACCTCGGTCATGAGGGCGTGCTGAAGCGGGGGGAGGGGAAGATACGAGAGCAGCCAGGTGGCACCGGAGACGATGTATGCGGGCGGGATGAGGAAGGTGGCGAGGCCTGATATCACCTCAATGAGCGATATCGCACCCTTGGCGAGCACGCTCCAGAGGAAGAATTCGTATACGGCATGCTCCTCCTGGGGCGTCTCGACGTGCTCGGTCATGCGGGTAACACTACCATGATGACCTTAAGGAAGCGTTTAATTTCGGGTTCAGGGCCCTTTCGCTATAGTGCCGTTGCGCTCGTGATTACAACCTAATCCGATGTGTATATGCCTAATAACAAAGGGAAGAGCAAGCGTGGGTTCGCAAGTATGGACGAGGACAAGCAGCGCGAGATAGCGCGCAAGGGCGGACAGAGCCAGGGCAAGGAAAATAACCCGGGCAACTTCGCCAACGATCCGCAGCGCGCCAGCGAGGCTGCGCCGTATCGCTCGCCGTCGTCGTTGCCACGCGGATGGTCATCCAGATGTTGTAGCA
>CAZVJX010000001.1:0-24969 GCA_964627575.1 uncultured Candidatus Saccharibacteria bacterium | reverse complement strand
GGAGCTCGACGATGAATCGGCTTCCCTTCCCGGCGCCGTCCGATTCGGCGCGGACCGTGCTCTTATGGGCCTCGATGATGTTCTTCACGATATAGAGACCGAAGCCGGTGAACTCGACGTTCACCTTCGTGGACTCCTTGCCGTGGCTGCCCTCGGTGAGGGTCATGGAGGGCGTTATACCGCACTGTTAAATGGTCCCGTATTTAATGCGTTTAGGGCAAATCAAGCCAGACCTCGCCTTTTTCGGATATTGGTTCCAAACATTCTTTCTTTATCGAGTTGTGCTCCTGATTAATGGGTACTGTGGGCTCAGCTGAACGATACGGCTCATTCGCTTCATTAAGGCCGATGACATAATTGTTTCCGTCATGGCCCTTAAAATACACAAAAATCTCACGTGTTACGTTCTCATACTCAAACGTATTGATGGCTTCAGACCGGCGAACTGTACTCAACTGTTCCATCCACTCTTTTAGACGGAGTAGTTTTCCATCCTTCACTTTAAAAATTCGCGAGAAATACATAAATTAATTATACAATTCATCCCCAAATTGCAAGATTTAGTCACCTTGACAGTCTATTAAAAAGTATAGAATTAGCGACGGAAGCTTGATGGTCAGGTTTCTGGACTCAATGGAGGGAGAAGTGAAATGAGAGAGTTGTCTCATGTGCTTCTGCTTCCTGGCCGGACAGTAACGCTGCGTCCCTCCCCTCAAAGAGATCATCTTTATCCTCTAAATGTTTAACGACAGGAATCCTGAATCCTTCTTTCATGCCAGGCAATCGCGAGCTGCCTTAAGGATAAGGAGGTCGCGCTCAGGAACATATCTACGACCAGGTTCAGTGGGGATCTCTTGAGAAAGCTGATTGATTGCGTCCATCAACGGTAACCATCGAATTTCATACCCGGCATTTCGTTCCTCTTCAGTAAAAGCTGAGCCGCCAATGTCGCTAATGAGATGCGCCAAAAATGCTTCAGATTCCTGCCGTACCTGCTGCGACGGCCGGATCTCGATAACGCAGCCCAGATATTTATCGATTTTGACATCACAGCCAAGTTCCTCTTTACACTCGCGACGGAGAGCTATCTCCGCCGTCTCCCCTTCGTCTATGCCGCCGCCAGGCAGTTTGTGGTAGCCGCCCTTGGTCACGGCGAGAAGCGCCACCATATTATCGGCATTATGCACAACGGACCGTGCGGTGCGTCGAACTTGAAAAGAAGAGGTGTCTCCAGCGTCTTCGAAATTCAGTTCTCCAAGAATTTTCATCGAACTACATCGGGAGCTCGACGATGAAACGGCTTCCCTTCCCGGCGCCGTCCGATTCGGCGCGGACGGCGCCCTTATGGGCCTCGATGATGTTCTTCACGATGTAGAGGCCGAAGCCGGTGGACTCGACGTTCACCTTTGTGGACTCCTTGCCGTGGCCGCCCTCGGTGAAGAGGTTCTTCATGTCTTCAGGGGTGATGCCGACGCCCGTGTCCTCAATGCGCAGCACTGCCTTGCCGGCCTCCTTCGCGAGCGCGACACGCACCGAGCCGGTCGGCGTGTACTTGATGGAATTATCCACGAGGTTCTTGAATGCGTTGCGCAGTTGCTCGCGGTCGCCGGTGATGGTGAAGGGTTCGGTGCCAGTCTCGAGCTTGAGCTCGAGTCCTTTCTGCTGCGCGTTCGGCGCCAGGACATTGACCACCTGGTCGATGAGATTCTTGAGGTCGAACGGCTCCATCTTGTAGGCGACCTTGCCGCTCTTGATGTTCGCGGCGTTCAGGATGTCCTGGATGGTGTTCACTCCCTGCGTATCGGAACGGAGGCCCTCCTCAAGCATGGGGCGGAGCTGGTCGGTCACGGGGCCGAAATCGCCATCGAGTGCCATGGAAAAGATGTAGCGCGATTTCGTCACGAAGCCCTTGATCTGGTGCGTGATGAAGTGGATGAGCGTGACCTGGCGCTCATTGGCCATCTTGAGTTCTTCGTACAGCTGCGCGCGGTCGAGCGCGATGGCGACGACATCCACGAGGTTGTAGATGGATTCGCGTTCAAACTGGCTCAGTTCGTCGGTGGACCGATTGAAGCCCAGGATAAGCACTCCCTGCACCTTCTCCCCTACCCGAAGCGGCTCGACCAGAAGCTCTCGGATATGGCCTGCGGCGGCGATGCGCTCGAGCGAGGAGTCGGGAATGGTGCCATCCCAAAGGTCGCCGAGGTTCTCGGTGACTGCGACCGAGCCCTGGAACGCCGACTTCAGGAACGGAACCGAGGAGACGTTTGGAATGTCGTGCGTGAAGAACCCGCATTCCGCATCTTCACATGCTTCGAGCAGGCGCTTGGACCCCGTATAGGTAAGGGAACGAAGCGAATTGGTGCCCGCGTCATAGAGTAAGATGCCCGCAAGTTCGAGCTCCAGCTCGGAAAGGACGATTCCTACGATCTGCTCGCCCAGTGCACGCGGATCCAGCGACTGGATGCTCGTCTGGTACAGCTTTCGGAGAAGCGAAAGTATCTTATTGCGTACCGCCAGGTCGCGGCTATGTTCGTAGAGCTGGGTGTTCGCTTCCCGCAGCTGCTGCTCGAAATCCACCGCAGCAGCCATAGGCTATGCAGCAGCGAGGCTAGAGGGTATTTCGGACGGGGAGAGGTCCGCGATGATGCTGGCGACCGCATCCCGGCACGCTTCCCGGGAAGCGCGGCCGAAGAGGCGCTCGTACTGCCCCACGAGGCTGTCTATCACTGCCCTGCCATCACCTTCGATGGTAACCGCGGAAGACTGCCCTTCCGGAATTTGCAGCCCCGGAACATGCCGAGCTTCGGACCAGGCGATAGGACCGATGATGAGCTCCTGCTCTTTGATGATACGGACTGCCATTTCCTCGATCTTGGTCATACGGCTTGTACGAGCTTGCTCTTGAGGGTCGAGAAGCCCAGCGCGCCATAAGAAAGGAGGAATGTGCCGGTCGCGAGGATGAGATCGCCGAAATCAGCGTTGTAGTAGGTTCCCACCGTTGTGGTGTACGAGAAGACCGTATCGCCGATATACATGACCAGAAGGCCGAGCATGAGTGCAATGATGTCCGGAAGGTACTTGCCGCCCAGGTACTTGAAGGACAGGCCGGACACGATGACGGCGATCGTGAGACCTACGAAGTCGCCAAGGGGATAGACGATATCCAGGATGTACTTCAGCTCCGTGTCGCCGTCGGGGATAAGTACTCCGCCGCGCGCAACAACGATCAGCAGGTAATATGATGCGGCGAGGATGAGGAACGGCGCGAAGATGACGAAGATCTTGGCGATTGAGTTACGGAGTCCATAGCGGGCTCCCGTGGCGCGCGAAAGGAAGACCGTCCCCAGGCCATAGAAGAAAATGCTCGGTGCAAATCCGATATCTGCGAGCGACGGATACGGCGCAGGGACCGCGAGCACGAAGTTGTAATACGACCAGATGGCTTCGCCGACACCCCAGCAGAAAATGCCGAGACCGATGAAGAAGACGGCGCGTCCCACGGCGCTTTTCACTCCTCCCCAGATACGGGACTGAAATATAGCGATAATGCCCGCGATGAGCGGCGTTAAACCGAAGAGGAAGGAAAAGAAGTAATTATGGAACCCCTCGGTAAGGTGCGCGAAGAATATGTAGGCCCAGTAGAGGACAAGAAGGGCCATGAATGTCACTGCGGCCTTCTGAAAACCATTCAAGTTCATACGATAAGTATATATCGGCTAGACATAGTAAACCGGAGGCTTGGGGAAACCGTTGAAGGGGCAGGTCGCGGTAAGGGTGTAGGCGCCCACCTTATGAATCACGAGCCTGTCCCCTATTTCCATATCGCGCGGCAGAAGAGCCTCGCGAGTAATGATGTCCGGGGAATCGCCCGTGGGACCGGCGAGGGCGTAGAGCATCTCCCCTGCATCGTAGGAGGGGCGCGTGCTGGTGACCGGGTAGCGCGTGGAGCCCTGGTACGCCATCGCTTCGAACAGCGCGTTATAGACACCGGCATCGAGGAAGAGCCAGGTATTCTCCCCGCGCCCGATGCGCGCAATCACGCTCGTAACGAGCACGCCCGAGTCGGCGATGAGGCCGCGGCCAGGCTCGAGAAGGAACTTCGTCTTGTAGGGGAGCTTCTCGGCCTCTTCAAGGGTGAATTTCGCTATTTCATCGAGATCAGAGGTTTCTTCCGTGGTGAGGTAATGGCAAGGAAAGCCCCCGCCCAGATTCACGACTTCGATGCGGATGCCGTAGGTATCGAGCTCTTCCATCACTTCCCTCACGTCGCGGAGGGCATGGGCCCAGGCGAGCGGATTGCTCGCCTGGGAACCGACATGGAAGCTGATACCGTATGGCTGGAGACCTATTTCTATGGCGTGACGCAGGAGGGGGACGACGTTCTTCTTTGCGGTGCCGAATTTCTCCGAGAAGCGGAAGACGCTGCCGGTATCGTTCACGCTCATGCGGACATACACGCGCGCGCCCGGCGCGTGGGCGGCTATTTTTTCCAGTTCCGGGAACGAGTCGGCGGAGAAGCGATCCACGCCGTACTCATGGAATGCGGCGATATGGTCAGCCGGTTTTACGGAAGTTCCGTAGATGATCTTGTCCCCTTTCACCCCTGCCTGCTTCAGGTAATCAAGTTCGTATTTGGATGCGGCCTCGAAGCAGGAGCCAGCATCATCGAGCAGTTCGAGGATGGGAATCTCCGAGTTCGCCTTAACGGCGTAATGGATGTCCGCATGGGGGAAGTTCGTGCGGAACTCATCGAGCTTCCTCAGAATGCGTTTTTTCGAGAAGAGGAAGAACGGCGTCTGGTACTCTAGTGCGGTAAGTGCTTCCGGGCTGAAATCGGAACTGGTCGTGTCGGGCATATTTCGGGACTATAGCAAGGACACCAGGACAATACCAAGCACGATGATGAGACTGCCGATCGTTTGGAAGCGAGTCACCCGCTCTTTCAGGAAGATGCGCGCGAGGACGATGGTCGGGAGCGAGAATGCGCCGGAGAGAAGGGCGACAACGCTGGTGAGTGGCGTACGGCTGTAGCCGTAACTGATAGCGATATACGCGCCAGTTTCAAAGAGGCCGATGAGGAACAAGTAAATCCATACGGAGGACAGGGAGATACGCAGACTGATGCGCCTCACCCAGGCGTATAGGAGCATCGCCACGGTCATGAAGACGTACATATAGAGCGCGAACCAAAGCCAGTCCTGGCCGGTCACGAATTGCTTCCATAGAATGGTCCAGCCCGCCGCGAAGAGTGTCGCGAGCCCAACCTCCTTGAAGCCAGGAATGGAAACCAGGGCAATGCGCCGCTCCTTGAGGGCTGCCGGATCGAGATTAAGCATCATGATTCCCGCAAAGACGATTACGAGGGAAATGAGGAGGTTTCCGGTAAGTATCTCGCCGAAGAACGCGACCGAGAGCAATGCGACGATTCCCGAAAAGGAAGCGAAGACCGGATTAAGGAGCGAGACCTGCCCTTTTCCGAACCCCCGATATACCAGGAGGTATACGATAGCTTGGAGTACACCGAAGAAGATGAGACCGAGCCACGCATTTCCCGTAATATTGGTTATCGGCGTCACGCCATGGGCCAGCTCATAGAGCGCAAGGATCGCGAGAATAATGGTCCCGCACACATGGGCCCACACGAGACTGGTGATATCGCCTATCGCATCTATCGTCTTCTTTGCGAAGAAGTCGGCAAGGCCCCACCCGAACATGCCGCCTAAGCCCGCGAGGACGGCTATAAAAAGCTCCGTATTCATACCTTCAGTATAGCCCGGCTCAAGAGCCAGATCGGGACAACCTTGGGATTACGTAAGGGTTAGGAGAAGGAGATGTCGCCGGGCTCCTCGAGGCTCCAGCCAATGACCCCAAGGACGAAAAGGACGAATCCGATGGCGGAAATGAAGGCCGAAAGGATGGCGGAGTGGTGGAAGAAATACGACAGGAGCCCCGCGACGAAGATGGCGAGCCCTACTTTCATGAGGACGGACATAGCTAATGGACGAGGAGAATGAGGCCGAGGAGCGGCGCCAAGAACCACCAGAAGAAGTACTGGTCAGGAGCGAAGAGCGTATTCATCGGCTCGGGGAAGGTATAGATGTGGCTCACCGGGAAGACATGGTACGCGAGCGCCATGAGGAAGGTCGCTGCAAGGAACGAGAGCCCGAAGCGCGGGAAGACCGAGAGGATGCCGATGCCGCCCGAGACGAGGCGCTCGACGAACAGGTACGGCACGACGCAGGCGATGGCGTAGATCGCTACGCTGATGACCGACTTCATGAGCGGTGAACCGGCCGTGTCTATGATCTGCTTGGTGTACGGGAACACGAGGTAAAGCGCGTATGCCACATAGAAGCTCATGATCATCGAGACGATGCCGCCCTTCGAGCGGTAGGAGAAGAGGATGAATCCCACCGTGAGCGCGAGCAGGATAATGAAATTGCTGATGAGGGCGACGGAATTCGACGCGGCCGCGGTCGTGAAGTTCCCTACCTGGACGGCGATATCCTCCATGTTCTCCCAGTATAGCCCGCGGCCCTAGACCGCCTCCCAGCTACCCACACTAGGCCTCTTCCTCGTCTTCCTCGGGTTCTTCTGCCTCCTCCGGCTCGTCGTCGCCCTCCTCGATGAGGAAGCCGCCCGCCTGGATGCTCCAGAGCTTCTGGTAGAGGCCGCCTTCCGCAAGGAGCACGTCGTGGGTGCCGCTCGCGACGATGCGGCCCTGCTCCATGACGACGATGCGGTCCATTTTCATGATGGTCGAGAGGCGGTGCGCGATGACGACGACCGTCTTCCCTTCCATGAGCGTATCGAGGGCTGCCTGGATGTAGTGCTCGCTCTCGGAATCGAGCGATGATGTCGCTTCGTCGAGCACCAGGATGGGCGCGTTCTTGAGGATGGCCCGGGCGATGGCGACGCGCTGGCGCTCGCCGCCCGACAGCTTCACGCCGCGCTCGCCCACGAGCGTGTCGTAGCCCTGCGGGAAGCCGGAAATGAATTCGTGGGCATGCGCCTTCTTCGCGGCCGCCATGACCTCCTCGTCGGATGCACCCGGACGGCCGTAGCGGATGTTCTCCCTCAGGCTGCGGTGGAAGAGAATGGGCTCCTGGGGCACGAATCCGATCGCGTTACGGAGGCTCTCCTGCGCGACTTGCGCGATATCCTGGCCGTCTATGCAGATCGAGCCGGCCGTTACGTCGTAGAGGCGCAGGAGAAGTTTCGTGACGGTGGACTTCCCGGCGCCCGAAGGGCCGACGAGGGCCACCTTCTCTCCGCCGCGTAGCGCGAGGCGGTAGTCCTTAAGGATGGTACGGGCCTCGTTGAAGCTGAAATCTACGTGCGCAAACGTAATGCTTCCTGCGCTCACGGCAAGCGGACGGGCATCCGGCAGGTCTATGATATCGTGCGGCGCATCGAGGAGTTCCGCGGTCTCCGAGGCGTCGGCGAGCGCGCTGTAGAAGCGGCGGAGGGTGAAGTTGATGCCCACCACGTTATTGAAGGTCGTGACGAGGTAGAGCTGGATGAGGATGAAGTCGCCGATCGTGAGGATGCCTTTCTCCCAGAGCCAGATGGCGAGTCCGATGAGCAAGAGCTCGATGAGGCCCATGAAGAAACCCATGGTGCCCCAGACCATCTCGTCGGCGGTCCAGGCGCGGCGGCTGGCTGCGCGCCAAGCCTCGATGATCTTCGCGAAGGCGGAGCGCTCAAGCGGAATGCCCGAGAACAAGAGGATCGTGTCGTGGTTGCTGATCGTGTCCGAGAGCGCGCCCGATACCTTGCTGTCCGCCTCGCTGCGCGCCTTGCGCAGCGGCTGCATGATGCGCGTGAGCCATATCTGGAGCGCGACCATGAGCACGACCCATACGGCAAGGACGATGCCGAGGATGTGGCTGCGCAGGAAGAGAATCGTCACCGCACCAATGACGAAGAGGAGCGTCGTGAAGAGCTGCGTCATCACGGTCTCGAGGATCGTCTCGAAGGCCTGATAGAAATGCCGGACGCGGCGGGTAAGGGTCCCGACGAATTGCGAGGTGAAAAATCCCTGGGAGTGGCCGAGGACGTAGGTAAAGACCCGCTCGGTGAGGTCCACCATGGCCCGGTTCTCGATGACGATGAGCATCGCGCTATTGAGGCGGCGGCAGCACTGCTCGCCGATCGTCAGGAGCGCAAGGATGCCGAGTATCCAGAAGAGGCGGGTCGCGGTCTCCGTCGAGGGCGTGCCCGAGGCAATGCCGTTAAAGATCTGCCGGAAGTACAGCGGCTCGGCAAGCATGAAGCCTTCGAGGCCAACGACGCTCGCAAAGAGCAGCAGGAAATACCACGGGCGCTTCAGGAGCGCCTTGGAGTATTCCCGTAGGATGGTCCGGGTATGTTTCTTGCCGGGCACAGGAGCCATAGGACCTGTAGTATACCCGAACGTCTACAATCCCTCGGATTTCAGGTCCTCAATGGCGCGCTTGGCTTTCGTCGAGAGTTTCTTGGGGAGGATGGCGGTGACGCGGATGAGGAGGTCGCCGGTGCCTTCGCCGTAATTGACGCCCTTGCCACGGATGCGCAGGATCTCCTCAGTCTTCGTCATCGGGGGCACCTTCACCTCGAGCACCTTATCCTCGATGGTGGTGACGGAGACCGTGGTGCCCAGGAGCGCGTCCGTGAGCTTCACGGGGAGCTCCATGGTGAGGTTCGGGCCGTCCTTGCGGAAGACCGGATGGGGCTTTACGTGCACCTTCACGTACAGGTCGCCGGAAACGCCGCCCTTGATTGCCTCGCCCATGCCCGGCATGCGGATCATTTCCCCGCCCTCGATGCCGCGCGGGATGTCTATGTTGATCTCCGCCTCGCGCTTCAGGACGCCGTGGCCCTTGCAGTTCTCGCACTTCTCCTTGGGGACCTTGCCGCTGCCTTCGCAGGTCGGACAGATGCTCTGGGTCTGGATGGTGCCCATGATGGTCTGGCGCGTCTCGTGGATGCGGCCGGCGCCGTTGCAGGTCTTGCAGGCCTCCATCTCCGTGCCGGGCTTCGCGCCGCTGCCCTCGCAGATCTCGCACTTGTCTACCTTGCTGATGAGCACGGAGCGCTTGCCGCCCAGGATGGACTCCTTGAAAGTGACTTCGATATCTACCGAGATGTCGCGTCCGCGCTTCATGCGGGTCCGGCGCCCCATGCTGCCGCCGAAGATATCACCGAAGCCCTCGAAGAGGTCGTTCAGGTCGAACTCGACGCCGTTGAAGCCGCCCTGGAACTGGGAGGGGTCGAAGCCGAAGCCGCCCGCTCCCCCGCCCGCGAAGGTCTGGCCGTAGGAGTCGTACTCGCGGCGCTTGCGTTCATCGCTCAAAATGGCGTACGCCTCGGTTATCTCCTTGAACTTCGCTTCGTCGCCGTTGCCCTTGTCGGGATGGTACTTCTGGGCGAGCTTACGGAAGGCCTTCTTGATGTCGTCCTGCGTGGCTTTCTTGTCCACGCCGAGCGTTTCGTAGTAGTTCTTCGCCATAGGTGGTCACTATAACAAAACGCCGCCCCGGTTGCACAAGGCGGCGTCTAGGCGCTAGCTTTCGTAAGCAAGAACAAACCATCCCCGGTTGAATTGGGTTTCTTCCGGCCGGCTCGAGATGCGCTCATCCGGATGGATGAGGCCGCGATGCAGGATGGGCTGGTGATTCAGGGTCTCCAGACGCAGCGCGTACGCAGACATGCAGGGGGAAACCTTCCTGCATGGCAGGGGGACGATCGCGACGACGCGATACGGCCCGGGTCCGTACTCCTTGTGGTAGAGCGTGCGGTGGGCTTGGAGCGACGCGTCATTGACCGGGTCGTCCAGATGCTCGGCGAACAGCACGAGGCTTCCCTTGCGGATATCGCAGGAAGCGGTATCGGTCCTCATGTCCATGACGGGTTCTCCTTCTCCCTCCTATATAACCCGGGTCTGGGAAAAGAAGAAGCGGTCCCGTACGGGACCGCTTTTCCTATGCCTCGGGGGGCTTCTCGGTGAATTCCGCGTCGGTGGGACCTGCGGAGTCGGGCGGAGTCTGGTTCCCTTCCGCTCCCTGCGCGCCGTCGCTCTTCATCATCGCCTCGCCGATCTTCGAAAGCGATGCGGAGAGCGCGTCGGACGCGGCCTTGATGGCGTCTACGCTATCGCCCTCGCGGGCAGTGCGGAGCGCGGCGACTTTCTCGTTCACCTCGGTCACCGTCTCTGCCGGCGCCTTGTCGCCCGCGTCCTTCACGGCCTTCTCGGCGGTGTAGATGAGCTGCTCGGCGATATTCTTAGCCTCCACGAGATCCTTGCGCTTCTGGTCGTCCGCCGCATGCGCCTCCGCGTCCGCCTTCATCTTGTCGATGTCGGCCTGCGAAAGGCCGGTGGAGCCCTCGATACGGATGGACTGCTCCTTGCCGGTGGTCTTCTCCTTGGCCTTCACGGTGAGAATGCCGTTACTGTCCACGTCGAAGGTCACCTCCACCTGCGGCATGCCGCGCGGCGCGGGCGGAATGCCGTCGAGCATGAACTTGCCGAGGGACTTGTTGTCGGCGCTCATGGCGCGTTCGCCCTGCGCCACGTGGATCTCGACCGAAGTCTGGTTGTCGCTCGCCGTCGAGAAGGTCTGGCTGCGGGAGGTCGGGATGGCGGTGTTGCGCTCGATGAGCTTGGTCGCGACGCCGCCCATGGTCTCGATGGAAAGGGAGAGCGGGATGACGTCCACGAGGAGGATGTCCTTCACATCGCCCTGGAGGATGCCGGCCTGGATGGCGGCGCCGATGGCCACCACCTCGTCCGGGTTGACGCCCATATGAAGGTCCTTGCCGAATAGTTCCTTCACCTTCTGCTGGATGAGCGGCATGCGCGTCTGGCCGCCGACCATGACGATCTCGTTGATGTCGGACGGCTTCATGCCGGCGGCTTCGAGGGCGCGCTTGGTGATATCCACGGAGCGGGTCACGTACTCCTCCGCGAGGCTTTCGAGCGCCGCGCGGCTCATCTTGATGAGGAGGTGCTGGGGCGTGCCGTCCGAACCGACGGTAATGAAGGGAATGTTTACCTCGGTCTCGGATGCGCTCGAAAGCTCGTGCTTGGCCTTCTCCGCGGCCTCATCGAGGCGCTGGAGCGCGAGCGGGTCCTTCGTGATGTCGAGGCCGGACTGCTTCTTGAATTCGTCGGCGAGCCAGCGGACGATCTTCTGGTCGATGTCGCGGCCGCCCATGTGGCTGTCGCCGTCCGTGGACTTCACCTCGATGACGTCGTCGCCCACCTCGAGGATGGAGACGTCGAAGGTGCCGCCGCCGAAGTCGTACACGGCGATCTTCTCGTCTTTCTTCTTGTTGAAGCCGTACGCGAGCGCGGCCGCGGTCGGCTCGTTGATGATGCGCTTCACGTCGAGACCGGCGACCTCGCCTGCGGCCTTGGTCGCCGCGCGCTGGGTATCGTCGAAGTAGGCGGGGACGGTGATGACCGCCTCGGTGATCTTCTCACCGAGCTTCGCTTCCGCGTCGGCCTTCAGCTTACCGAGGATCATCGCGGAGACTTCCTCCGGACGGTAGTCCTTGTCGCCCAGGTGCACGAGCACGCCGCCGTCCGTGCCTGCCGCAACCGTGTACGGCACGATGTCCTTGTCCTTCTGGACCGCCTCGTCCGCGAAGCGGTGGCCCATGAAGCGCTTGATGCCGTAGATGGTGTTCTTGGGGTTGGTGACGGCCTGGCGCTTGGCGAGGGTACCTACGAGACGCTCGCCGTTCTTGGCGATGGCGACGATGGACGGCGTAGTGCGGCCGCCCTCAGCGTTCTCGAGGACGCGCGGTTCGCCGCCTTCCATGATGGCCATCGCGGAATTGGTCGTGCCCAGATCGATGCCAAGTATCTTTGCCATTTCAAATGCTTCTTATCGGTTTGTAATACGTAAATCGCACTTCTTCCCGCGCCCGGTTATCCACATTTTACGCTTGCCGTGTGAAGGCTTCAAGTTAGCCCTCGAAATGCCCCACACGGACCTTGGCGGGACGGATGACCTCCTCCCCTGCCTTCCAGCCGGTCTCGAGCACCGCGGTGACGGTATCGTCCTCATCCGCTGAATCCACCGGGTCCTGGCCGAGCGCTTCGTGATGCATCGGATCGAATGGCTCCCCTGCCGCGCCGAATTTCGTAAGTCCGAGCGAGCTCGCGGCGTCATGGAGCTGCCTGGCGATCCCCTGGAACGATTCCGGGATGTCGCCGTGCGCCTCGGCGCGCTCGAGCGAGTCAATGACTCCGATGAACGCCTTCGCGGACTTCGCCACCCCTTTTTTCTGGGCAGCCGCTTTCTCTTCCTCGAATCGCTTCAGCGCGTTCACGTAATCGGCCTTGGCGCGCTGCCAGCCGTCGAGGTATTCCTGCTTCTCTTTCTTTGCCTGCTCGAGCTCGGCCTTCAGCTTCGCGAGCTTGTCGTTCGGGTCCTTGCGCGGCCCGCCGAGCTCCTCGTTGCCGTCGGTCTCGATGATAACGTCATCTTCCATGCATTGAATATGCCCGAGCGAAGGGCGAGAGTCAAAAGGCAAGGTCCCGATCTTGCGATCGGGACCGATGGTGCGGATGGACTAGGGGTGCAGCCCGTGCGAATGGGTCGTGAACGACGCATCCAAGCTGAGCAGCACGACGGTGACGAGAATCAGGAGGTAGATGAGCCACCGCCAGCGGAGCATGCCGTTACTCAGCATCTCCAGGGTGGCCTGCTGATCCCGCGCCCCCAGATAGATGTTGCAGAACAGCCCGATGCCCATGAGATCGAGCATCAGAAACAAGGGCGCCGCGATCCGTACGATTTCTTGGAACATGTGCCTCTCCCTGTTGAACCCTGCAGTAATATTACGCAACATCTTTTAAAATAGCAAGAGCGGCGCTGGAAGCGCCGCTCTTGGGGATAATCTGAAGCCGCTCGCTAGCGCTTCTCGTACCCGCTGATCTGCCAGCCGTCGGGGCCGCGCGAGAGCGTGAAGCTGACAGGATCCTTGCTCACCGTCTCGGTCGTAGTGCCAGAGGCGCCGTGCGCAACCTCAATGATGCTCGCGTTCACGACGTAGGTATCCGCGTCCCTCTTGGTGATGCCGGTGACTTCGATGCTATCCGGCCAGGGACTCGAGGTGAGGCGGCCGGGAGCGCTCATCGGATCGTTCTTCCATGCCGAGAGGAGGTCCGGGCGGACATACTGCGCGTAGTACTGGTCCATCGCGAAGTCCACCACGTTCGAAGGAGCGATGAGCGGGACCTTCACAAGATTATCGCCGAGGCCCGCGACGATGATGCGCACCTGCGCGGTGTCGGAGCTCGAGGAGTGCGCCTTCTGGTACTGGTAATAGCCGTATGCTGCCCCGCCGGCGACTACCGCGACGAGGATGATAACGAGATATCGCTGCCAATTTTTCATAGTATTTCAGTATACACGACCTATTGATTGGTATTTTACAGCGCAACCTTTATCAATTTTCCCTCCTCAAACTTAAAAAACTCAATTGTGATTTTTTCCCATAGCGAATTAGACAAACTCTCATTTATCAGCCCCGTAAGCTGTTTAATGATGTCCTTTGCGACCAGTGTGTTCATTTCTTCGGACACGACAATAAAACGTACAGGGATGCGTAAACCAAACCTATACAGGCGATTTACTGTGCGGGAGAGAATATAATGGAAGTTTGGGAAGGATTTTTCCGTTATTAGCTTTATCTCCACAATTTCCTTTATCGGACCAGAGACATCACCCTCATACAAAACTCCGTCTACGATGATTGATTTTCCTTTCGTGTGCTCGGTAATTTTTACTTGCGATTGATACTGTCCCATCCATTGTCTTGTCATGAGATTGGAGACTTCCTTCTCAACCATTAACGTTCTCTGCAAGCGCCTTTTTGCCGCTTCAGAAACAGGCTCTGCTTGGTTCCTTTCAGTTTCTTCGAAACGGAACGTGGGTTCGTCATATGTCACCACCTCTCCCCTCTCCTCCTTTTCCTCTATTGCGATGTCCTGCTCGGCCTTTTTCTGGTATTCCTGAGAATTAGCTCGAGAAGTGGAGATATTAATAACGGGCTGAAAAGTATTCGAATTATGTATGTCCGAAATAAATGCCTTGAGCTCAGTTTTTGCCTCCTCAATCTCCTTTTTTACATTTATACCGAGAAGTGTAATTTCCGCGAACAAAGGATAAAGGACTAGTATGACCCAAAGTGCCACAAGCATCGTTTGTGCCGAGGCAGAAAGATTATGAAAGAATCCAAGAAAATACGCGGCCGTTAGGACCACTAGAAGTGAAAGCCACCAAATATTTTTTAGTGAGCTGCTAGGCTTCATATTAAAACAAAACCGCCTTTCGGCGGTTTTGTAAAGTGTTCTAGCGCTTACTCCACGACGGACGCTTGCGAGCCTTGAGGAGACCCGGCTTCTTGCGCTCCACGTGGCGCGGATCGCGCTTCAGGTAGCCGGCCTTCTTGAGGACCGGGCGGGCCATGAGACCTTCGGCGTTCGCGTCGGTAATGGCGCGCGCGATGGCATGGCGGACCGCCTCTGCCTGGGCGTTCTTACCGCCGCCCTGGACGCGGGCCTCGACCTGGTAGTTCTGCTTGGTCTCGAGTGTCTTGAAGACGTCCATGGTGATGGAGTCGCGTTCGTCGGTGCCGAAGTAGTCGCGGGACGGCATGCCGTTGACCGTGACGGAGCTCTTTGCGGCTGGCGTGAGCTTCACGCGAGCGCTTGCAGTCTTGCGGCGGCCGACGGCCGTAGTGTAGGTGTTCGTAGCCATACTATTACTTAACGATAACGAGGCGCTTCATGCGCTCCTTGCGGAGCTTGTTGCGCGGGATCATGCCGTCCACGGTCCTGCGGAAGACCTCCTCGATGCCCTTCTTCTCCATGAGCATCTCCATGGAGGTGGTGCGGAGACCGCCCGGATAGCCGGTGTAATGCGTGTACTCCTTCATTGCCACGCGCTTCTCGGTGAGGCGGAGCTTGTCGAGGTTCTCGACGCGGACCTCCACCGGGAGGACCTCGTTCTGGACGTACTGCGCGGACTTCTTGCCGAGCAGGATGGATGCGGCCTCGCTCGCGAGGCGGCCAAGGGACTGGCCGGACGCATCGAGCGTGTAGATCCGTCGATCACCTGCCTGTACGTATCCGCCCTTATTCGTGGTCTTTGGGGTAACTGCCATAAGCTTAAACGAAAGAGATGTACGCGGTCTTGCGGCCGTCGGTAGCGGTCGCCGAACGCTTAATGATGCGCGTGTAGCCGCCGGCGCGGTCCACATAGCGCGGCGCGATAGCCGAGAAGAGCTTCTTCACGGCCTCCTCGTCATTGCCGAGGCGAGCGGCGACGAGGCGGCGGTTCGCGACCGTATTGGTGCGCGAGGCGGTCACGAGCTTCTCGATGATCGGGCGGAGCTCCTTGGCCTTCGCCTCGGTGGTCGAGATGCGCTCATGGATGATGAGGGATTTCGCGAGACCACGAAGAAGCGCCTCGCGCTGATCGTGCGAGCGGTTGAAACTGCGTCCTTTGTGGCTGTGTCGCATAACGTTTTAGTTGAAGTACCCTATCACGAGTCGCTTACTTTCTCAATTATTACTCGCCTTTGAGCGTGAGGCCGAGCGTCTCAAGAGACTTCTCGATGTCCTCGATCGCCTTGTCGCCGATGCCGTCGAGCTCCTTGAGGGCGCTCGGGGTCTTGCGGGCGAGACCGGCGGCGGTCTTAACGCCGTTATCGGCAAGCGCGCTTGCTACGCGGGCGGAGAGGCCGAGGTCCTCGACCTTCACCTTCGCCGGGTCCTTGGCGTCTGCCGCCGGAGCCGGCATGCCCATGAGGTCGCCATCGAACTCAGCGGCGGAGGCGGTCGAAACCTCTTCCTCCTGGAAGCCGACGATGGCCTTCAGCTGATGGATCATGATCTCGATGGACTTCTCGAGCGCCTCGCGCGGCGTGAGGGTGCCGTTGGTCTCGATGAGGATGCGGAGGCGGTTGAAATCGGTGCGGTCGCCGACGCGCATGTTCTCTACCTCGTAGTTCACGCGGCGGATCGGAGTGAAGGTCGCGTCGAGCGCGATGGTACCGATGTCCACCTTCTCCTTCGTGAGCACCTCGCGCGGCACGTAGCCGAGGCCGCGCTCGATGGTCGCCTCGAGCTCGAGCGAGATCTTGCCCGCGACGTCGCAGATGTGCTGGTCCGGGTTGGTAACGGTCACCTGGCTCGGGAGCGTGAGGTCAGCGGCGGTGACGGACTTCGGGCCCTTCACGGAAAGGCGGATGGTCTGCGGCTCGTCGCCGAGGAGGCCGAAGTGCACGCGCTTCAGGTTGAGGAGAATTTCCATGACCGACTCGCGGACGCCCTCGATGGTGGCGAACTCATGCTGGATGCCCTCGATCTTCACCGAGGTGACGGCGGCGCCGGAAAGCGAAGAGAGCACGATGCGGCGCAGCGAGTTACCAAGCGTGTGGCCGTATCCCGGGTAGAGGGAATCGATCTCGTAAATGCCCTGGAGCCCTTCCTCGGAAACGATGCGGGGCTTGGACGGGAGCGTAATGTGATATTCCATGACTCAATCGTATTTATCGGATGTGAATAAAAACTAGCGGCTGTAGAACGAGAGCACCATCGCGAGATCGCCCGCGGTGTCCGCAGACTCCGTGGTCGGAAGCTCGATGACGCCGCCCTGCATCGCCTTCGGATCCCAGGTGAGCCACGACGGCAGCGGGCGCTGCATGAACTTCTCCTGGAAATTATCGAAGTACGCGCGGTTCTTCGAACCCTCGCGCACCGCGATGCGATCGCCGATGCGGATAGCCTGCGACGGGATGGTGGACTTGTTGCCGTTCACCGTGATGTGGCCATGCGAGACCATCTGGCGCGCAGCGCGGCGCGTGGGCGCGAGGCCCATGCGGTACACGACGTTGTCGAGACGAAGCTCGAGCTGGCGGTGGAGCACGTCGGATGGGACGGCGCCGTGGCTGCCCATCGCGTTCTCGACGTACTTGCCGAACTGGCTCTCCGAGAGGCCGTAGGTGATGCGCACCTTCTGCTTCTCGAGGAGCTGCTTGCCGAACTCGGTCATGCCGCCGCGGCGACCCCTCTTATTCATCGCCGCGCGCTCCTGTGCGAGAGCGAACTTCTGCGACTGGGTCTTCTCGAAGATCGAGGGGCCGAGGCGCTTAGCAAGTTTGTACTTAGGTCCGATTTTCATAGTGATTACACGCGACGAGGCTTAGGAGCACGGGGGCCGTTATGCGGGACCGGGGTCGCGTCCTTGATGGCGCGGATCGCGATGCCCTTACCGGAGAAGGCGCGAAGCGCGGACTCGCGACCGGCACCGACGCCGCGGATGATGACCGTCGCCTCCTTGAGACCCACGGCCATCGCGCGCTCGCCGAGAAGCTCGCCGACCTTCGCGGCTGCGTACGGAGTGGACTTGCGGGCACCGGAGAAACCGAGCGCGCCGGCGGACGACGCCATGACGGCATTGCCCTTCTCGTCGGTGAGAACTGCCTTCGTGTTGTTGAAGGTTGCCTCCACGTGGAGCACACCGCGCTCGACGCGCTTCTTGACGGCCTTGCCCAGCGCGCGCTCCTTGCGTCCCTGGTCCATGCCGCGCCCCGACTTCTTAATAATCCTTTTCTTTCCCATGTTAGTTTGCTTCGCCTTGCGTAATGAATGCTGCTAAATATGCTGCTCTAGGTCTTCTCGAGCGTGCGGCGACCCGAACCCATGGTCCTGCGGGTATTGCCGCGGACCGTGCGGGAGTTGGTCTTGGTGCGCTGGCCGCGGACCGGGAGGCGGCGGCTATGGCGCATGCCGCGCTCGGACTGGATGTCCTTGAGGCGCTTCACGTTCTGGCCGATCTCGCGCTTCAGCTCGCCCTCGATGGTGTACGCCTCGGCGAGCGAACGGAGCTTCTGCTCCTCATCGGCGGAAAGGTCCTTGCCTTTCGTGGTTTCCGCGATGCCCGCCTCCTTGAGGATGAGCTTGGCACGGGTCGTGCCAATGCCAAAAATAAGCGGCAGCGCGTAAACGAGCTGCTTGTCATCGGAGAGGGTCACGCCGGCGATACGCATGGTTGTACGGAAATAAAATAATTAGCCCTGGCGAGCCTTACGGCGCGGATTGCGCTTGTTGATGCGGTACAGCTTGCCGTTGCGGCGCACGATGATATCGCCAGGCTGCTGCTTCTTGATGGATGCGCGGACTTTCATGGGTAAGTAAGGGTTCGCTTACGGGAGGATTAAGACAAGCGTCGTACGATGCGGGCGCGTCCGCCGTAGGGGTCGAGCACGAGTTCTACCGTGTCTCCCACCAATACGCGAATGCGATGCAAGCGCATCTTTCCAGCAAGATAGCTGAGTACAAGCTCACCAGACGGCATACGAACGCGGAACAACGAGTTTGGAAGCACCTCTTCTACGGTGCCTGTTGCCGCATCGTTAGCCTTATCCTCCATGTGAAGCCTTCGTATAGTACCCTGCCCTCTAAAATCCCGCAAGTAGGCTACTTGGTAGCCGTCGGGTCGGTGACCGTCACCTTGATCTTGCCGGGGTCGCCTGGGAAGCGGGAGGTCCAGAATGGGCGCAGGACGAGGGTCGCCTGGTCCACTTCGGGGAAGCTTTTAAGCGCTATTTCTGCGGCGCTGCGGCTTTTCCCGGCAACGGCGCCCGCAATCTTGGCCGGGTCTACCTGCCACACGATGGTGGTGGAGCCGGAAAGATTGAAGTCGAATTCCGTGGCATCCGGGGCGACGCTGGTCTGGGCAGGCTTCGCGGTGAGGCCGGTCACGTCCTTGAGGGTGACGGGCTGGCCGCCGTAGGTGCCGACCGATTTGAACGCGATGGCGCGGGCAAGCGCGTCAGCGGGGAGGATGACGGCTGTCAGGGTCCCTTTCTCGGCGAGCGTGACGGTGTTCGATGCGCCCGCAGCGTCAGGCTGGGGGTCATAGGTCGTGAAAGAGTCGCCCGGTACGAGTACGTAGCCAGCCGGCATCTTTGCGGCGAGGTCAGCCTGGAGATCGGTGGCGAGCTTTGATTGAATGGTCGCGTACTGCGCGTCCTTCGTCGCCTGCGCGACCGACGGCCGCTGACCCACGAAGCCGCCGGTCATGCCCTCGGTAGACTTGGCCGTTACCGTGGTGTACGCAGCGCTCCCCTTCAAGCCCGGAACGGTGAAGGTGGTCGGGCCGACGTTGTATGTATCGCCCGGCTCATCGGCGTAGACGGTAGCGACGATGCTTCCGCCTGCGGGAACCGAAACGGAATCATGGATACGGAAGATCAGGCCGCTTGCGGTCTCGAAGCGGGTGTTCTTGATGAGCGCCTGCGACTTGGCTTGCTGGTTGGAGATGGTTATCTTCCCTGTCGCGGCGTCATTTGCGTTCATGGTGCCTTCGGCCGGCACGCTCGCGGTGGCGGTCTTCTCGACGGTGATGAGCTGGAACGGCAGATCTCCGGAGCCCGAGGTGGCGGAAAGGTCGGTCGAGACGGTCGCGGGATTGGCGACCGGCACTACGGTAACTTTCGCGCCTGCGAATGCGTAGAGCACGCCGGCGCAGGCAATGATGACGAGAAGCGCGATGAGCGCGGTCCCGATCGGAAAGCCGCGGCCGCCGCGAGACTTGCGGGGCTTTGGCATGGGCGGGACCGGAGCCATCCCCTCTTCCTGTGGAGGCATCTCACGCGGAGCGGCAGGGCGCATATCCATCTGGGGGCCGCTCTGGGAAGCGTTGCCGCGTTCGAGATCGAGGGTGCGCCTGCGGGACGGAGGAATGATGACGTTGAGGTCTCTATGCATAGGTAGCTAAGCCGCCGATTACTATATGGCCCCCAGTATACCAGCGTCGGGAAAACTGGAGGAAGCGCATGCTGGACAACTAGGCGTACCGCACCTGCGCCGAAAGCGCGAGGACGGAGAGAGGCGCGTCCGCTGCGGGCGAGCAGCCAGCAGCGAAGAAGGGCGCGAACTGCCCCGGCAGCATCGGCATGAAAGAAAGCGATTCCTCGGTGAGCCATAGCTGACGCATCCCAGTGGTATCGAGGAGTTTCGCTACATAGTCGCGAACACCTTCTTCAGCGAACAGGAAGACGGAGCGTGGCAGCGGCTCCTGGCGCACGACCGCACCGAGCGCTTCGGTGATCTCGTGCACCCAGGCCGCTTCCGCTTCGGCAAGTCCGATCTCCTTCCCCGCCTCGAGAGCATCCGCATCAGTCGGGACGGCTGGCGAGGAAACTCCCGCGCCGCGCGCCGCGCGGGAGATGTCACCGATACCGTGCGAAATATTATTGGCGGAGACGAGGAAGCCGTGCTTAGCGAGGAGCATATCCACGGCAGCGTTTCCCACATCAATCACCAGGTAGTCGCGCTGGTGCGGATAGAGGTCGCGCATTACCTCGAATACGTCCGGAAGGAAGGCATCGAAATCAATATGGTGCTGATGCAGGTGCTTGCGGATGGCCGCCGCCACGCGGCCCATCATGATGCTTTCAAGGGAGGTGGAGAGCATGAAGAGATCGGCGCTATTCACGCGCTTGTTGTTGGGATTCTCCACCTCGTACCCATTAAGGAGCGTGGCGAGGACCGTTTCGTTGGCGCGGGTCCACCCTTCCGGGACCGCGGGCGCCTGGGCGGCGACATCCGCGAGGGTCTGCTGGCTGAATACGAAGGGACGGCCGGGCTCCACGTGGTGGCTGAAGACGTTCGAGCGCTGCCACGGCGAGGTAAAGGAGACGAGCGCGCGGTCCGTCTTTCCGGAGCCGGTCGCTTTACGAAGGAGCGGCGCGCCTTTGGTGACGAGGTCGCGCAGTACGAGCTCGAGCGTTCGATCGAATGCGTCCTCGAGCGGTTCGGTCGCGTGCGGATCGAGCGGGAGACGCACCGCGTACGGGAGCGCCACCGGGACCCCGCGCTTCACGACGGCATAGCCAGCAGCGATCGAGGAGGAGCGCACGTCAATCAGGGCGACGGTCGTCGCTGATGAGCCGAACAGCTTCATGTCAGAAGTATAGCAACGGGAACGAACGAATCGCTCGCGCTATTCCACAACTGCCTTGATGCGGCGGATGCCGGAGGCGACCGCTTCTTCTTTCTGGATCCTGAAGCGCTTGCCGCCCTCGTGGATCTCCTTCGTGTTCGTGACGTGCGGACCGCCGCAGAACTCGAGCGAGTACGCGTTCGGGATATCGGGGTTCTCTTCGGTCGCGTGGATGGGACCGACGGAATAGACCGAGACCATGTCGGGATACTTCACGCCGAATTCCATCTCGGCGCCGAGCTTCTCGGCCTCGGTGCGCGGCATGACGGTGCGGGTGACCGGCAGATCCTGGTAGATGACGTCGTTCACGAGGTTCTCCACCTCTTCCTTCTGCTCGGGGGTGAGTTTGCCCGGCGAGGAGAAATCAATGCGCAGGCGCTCGGCCGTGATATTGCTGCCGCGCTGGTGCACCTCGGTACCGAGCACCATCTGCAGGGCCTTAAGGAGGATGTGGTGGGTCGTGTGGTAGCGGACCGTCTGCTCGGAGTGGTCCGCGAGGCCGCCCGCGAACTTCTGCGCCGCGCCCGCCCGGCTCTCGTCCTGGTGCTTCTTCATCGCATCGAGGAATTCCTGCTCGTCTATGGAAATACCGAGCTCCGCAGCCCGCTCGGCCGTAAGCTCGAAGGGAAAACCGTAGGTGGTGAAGAGGATGAATGCCTCCTCGCCCGAAAGACGGCCCGCCTTCTGGAACTTATCGAACTGCTTGAGGCCGGTCTCGAGCGTCTTGCGGAACTGCTCTTCTTCCTTGGCGAGCTCGTCGCTGATCTTACCGGCATTCTGGAGCACGTGCGGATACTGGTCCTGGTAGGCTTCGCCGTATCCGCGCGCGACTTCCGGAAGGATGGCGTCGCGAATCCCGAGACGGTCCGCTTCGCGGATGGAGCGGCGGATCAGGCGGCGCAGCACATACCCCGCTTCGGTATTGGACGGGATCACGCCCTCGGCGAGCATGAACGATGCTGCGCGGATATGGTCGAGGATGATGCGCATCGAGCGGGTCGTCTGCTCATCCCGGCCGTACCTCGTGCCGGTACGCGCTTCAAGCGCGGCACGCGCCGCATCGAAGACATCGATGCGGAAGGCATCGGCGACGCCGAGCGTGGCGAAGGTGAGGCGCTCGAGCCCGCCCCCGAAGTCCACGTTCTGCTTCGGGAGGTTCGCGAACGTGCCGTCCGCATTCTTGATGAACTGCATGAAGACGGAATTGCCGATCTCGACGAAGCGGCCGCAATCGCAGTTGGGATGGCAGTGCGGGCCCCAGGATGCGTCGTGCGGGGTGCCGAAGTCGTAGAAGACCTCGCTGTCCGGACCGCCCGGCTCGCCTGCCGGCATATTGGCAGGTACGCCCGCGCGGCTCCACCAATTCTTCTTCGCATCGTACGCGAAGATGCGGTCGTTCGGACCCATGCCCTTCTCGTAGCCGTCGGCCTCCGAACCGAGCGTCGAGAATTCGGCCGGGATACCCTTCCCTGCGAAGAGCTCTTTCCAGATGCCGACCGACTCTAGGTCCGCCTCCATGCCGGTCGCGGCATCGCCTGCGAAGACGGTGACGTAGAGCTTGGACGGATCGAGGCCGAGACCCTCGCTCTCGCTCGTGAGGAATTCGAAGAACCAGGGCAGCTGTTCTTTCTTGAAGTAATCGCCGAGCGACCAGTTGCCGAGCATCTCGAAGAAGGTCGTGTGGCGGTTGTCGCCCACTTCCTCGATGTCGCCCGCGCGGAAGGACATCTGCGAATCAGCGATGCGCTTACCTTCCGGATGATCCTTGCCGAGGAGGTACGGCAGGAGGGGCTGCATGCCCGAGGAGGTGAAGAGCGTCGTCGGATCATTCCCCGGCACGATGGGCGCCGAGGGGATGATGGTATGGCCGCGCTCCTTGAAAAACGCGAGGTAGCGCGCGCGTACATCTGAAACCCTCATGATGGAAGACGATAGCACGGCGCGGCGCGGAAATGGAAATGCCCGGGTCCTAGTGGACCCGGGCATGATGACCGAGAGCGTGGAGCTGGGGCAGTGCGTGACCAACCTCATACCCCGCAACGACGATTGCCGCGAAAACTCCGAACGTGACCGATCCGATGATGATGATGAACCAGCGGATGCTCCGCTTGGCCCCTTTCGCGAGGATCGTGAACGGGAGTTCCTTGCCGGTGGTCTTCATCGCGACCCAATTGCCGATGACGATGAACCACGCGATGGGCAGGAACAGCATGGCGCACGCGAGTACGCGTTCCAGTACGGCGTCCAGTACGTTGTTGCTCTCCTTCTGTTGTTCGATGGAAATGGCAGATTCCAGATCCGTCATTGAGATCACATGACGCCGCGTGCGTCCCCTTTCTAAAAACTATTGTGCACTTTTTATTAAACTGTGTCAAGCGTTCCCGACGCGGCCAGCGAGAGCTTTGAGAGCGGGATGAGCGCAGCGGCATCATGGAGTTCCTTGAGCGTCACGGCGCTGACGAGGGTGAGGTAATCATCAATGAAGGAGAGTCCCCGGCCGCGACGTCCGATCTGGTGCAGCGCCGACGCGAGACCGCGCGTGGTGGAAAGGCCGACCACGTAGAGCCCGCGCATCTCCTCCTTCCGCTGGTCGAGACGCTCCTGCGTGATCAAGCCCTTGAAGAAGAGATCGATCTCGCGGCGCAGGACCGCGACGCTTTCCTCGTAGCGCGCGGGCGAGAAGGTCGCCCATACCTGGAAGGTGCCATCGCTACCGCCCGTGAAGCCGGTCGGGATGGATTTCACGCCGTAGGTGAGGCCGTCGCGCTCACGTACGGTTGCCATGAGGTGGCTGGTAAAGCCGCGGCCACCCAGCATCTCGGAGAGGATGATAAACGGCAGGTAGAGCGGATCGTTATACGTCAGCGGAATGGATGCGCCGAGATACACATCAATATTCGCCTTATCGGGAATCGGTACGAACGCGATCTTCCCTTCCTGTACGCGCGCGTTCGGTTCCTTTTCGGGAGCGTCGGTCGTGCCTTCGGGAAGCTTCTTGAATGCGCGTTCCGCGGCAGCAAGTGCCGTCTTGGGGTCTATATCGCCTACAATGGCGGCGACGAGGCCACCCTGGCCGACGAATTTCCGGCAGTCGAGCAGCTCCGCGCGCTCGGAACGCGCAAGTTCGCGCATACGCTCCTCGACCGTCTCCTCGTAGTTGAGGTGCTTGGGATCGTAGATGAGGCGCGAGAGCGCGATCGCTGCCTGGAGCCGGGTATCGGTCCGCTGTTCGATGAGCTCACCGGTGAGGCGCTCCTTCGCGGACTTCATCTCGGCAAGCGGGAATATGGACTCGCCGAGGCATTCGACCAATATGCCAAGCAGATGATTCAAGTCTTCCGGCAGGCAGGAACCGCGGAAGTAGGTACGCTCATCGCCGGAGGAGAATGAAAGCGTGGCGCCACGGGCCGCGAGCGTCTCGCGGATGGTGGTCTTATCCTTGCCTTTCGTGCCCGCATCAAACAGCTCGGCAGCCAGTACGGACACTTCCCCGCGCCGACGCGGGAGCATGTTCCAGCCACCGAACACGCTTCCCTCCACGTAGACGAGATCCTTCACGCCGGTCCGGGCCGAAAAGAGGCGCGCCGTACCCCACTGCTTCTCCAGAATGCTTTCGGATATGCGTTCCATACTCATTTCGCGGTATTGATGAAATAGCCCACGGTGGATTGGTCGTCCACGAGATACTTCCGGGCGACGGCGCGGATATCGCTTGCCGTGACAGCGATCGCCGCTTCCCCGACGCGCAGAAAGTGGGTCCAATCCCCGACCGCGATGCTCTCGTTGATGGTGGCGAGGAGCATCAGGGGACCGTCGTAGCGCTTGGCGAGCTCGGGGTCGTTCTTCGTCTCGCCCGCCTCGTAGCGGACGTTCTCGAGCATCACGAGCTCCTCGTCGGGGACTGCGTCGAGCGAGGGCGCGAGCGTGACCTCGGCGCCGAGCAGCTCGCCGAGCCGCG